>JBBIIS010000037.1:518-11527 GCA_037446375.1 Bacteroidota bacterium
GAGAATGGCATCAGGACAAGATTTCTGCCGGCTATTGATATCTCTGAAGCAAGCCTTGGCCCCTTTGTTGAAATTGGCTCCTTAGTTATCTGTACAATAACTGTTTGTCCGGTTGTAAGAACATCCGAAATCTTGCCATCCTTATCAATGTCCTGCTCCTGTTTGAACTTACTGACAGGATTCACTCTGCCCTTCTTCTGAACGGCGGCTGAATAATATTTATGCAGTGATCTGAATTGTGCCCCCAGGTCGAGGTAATGAAGGAAAGCGTCTCTTTCGTAACCGACATTTATAAATGCAGCATTAAGTCCTGGCATGATCTTCTTTACCTTGCCAAGGTAAATATCTCCGACCGAGAACTGAATATTGCGCTTTTCCTTGTTTAACTCAATTAATTGCTTGTCTTCCAACAAAGCCAAAGAAACCTCAATATCACCAGCATCGATGATTAAGTCTTTGCTTACCACTTCACTCTGCTAATCTGAGTTAATATGTATTTGGGATTAACCGTGTAAATATAATAAACCTAAAGACCGTCTGATCTTTAGGTTTAATATAACTTAAGGCGACCAAAACTGATCTGCTATTTCTTCTTATGTCTGTTTTTCCGCAAGCGCTTCTTACGCTTGTGGGTGGCCATTTTATGCCTTTTTCTTTTTTTTCCGCTTGGCATTGAAGTTTACTTCTTAACGTGTGATTTAACTTTTGTAATGAAGGTTTTGGCTGGTTTGAAAGCCGGTATATTATGAGCAGGGATTATGATAGTTGTATTCTTTGAAATATTCCTTGCAGTTTTCTTTGCTCTTTTCTTAACGATGAAGCTACCGAAACCTCTGAGATATACATTATTCCCGCTAACCATTGAATGCTTTACAGTATCCATGAAAGCTTCAACAGTTTTCTGAACTGTAACTTTTTCAATACCAGTGTTCTTGGCGATCTCATTAACAATGTCTGCTTTAGTCATTTTAGTGAAGTTTAAAATTCAACAAATTATTTTGAGTTTTCTTTTTTTTCAACCCTGCAAATATAGAAATATTATTTATTAAAATTGAAACACTTACATAATTTTTTATTTTTTCAGTTAATATTATTGCCTTAAATCCAATGAAATAGACCAGCGGTTGGTGACCAATTTGGTTTTGGGGCTTTTCGTTTATCCGGGGTGAGTTTTTTTTGTTAACTTTACATTCACTATACAAGAATATTAACCTAATATTACTATGTCGGTCAATAAAGTTATACTGGTCGGAAATGCTGGAAAAGATCCTGTAGTCAGGTACTTCGACAAGGGAGTTGCAAAGGCAACATTTCCGCTGGCCACAAGCGAAACATATACTAATCAGCAGGGCGAGACAATTACATCAACCGAATGGCACAATATAGTTCTCTGGAGATCGCTTGCCGAAGTGGCTGAAAAGAGTGTCAAAAAAGGTACCCAGGTCTATATTGTAGGGAAGATAAAGACAAGATCGTATGTCGATAAGGATGGCAACAACAAGTATATTACCGAGATACTGGCAGATATAATGATGGTACTTGAAAAGAAACAGGGAAGCCCTTCTGTTAATCAGGAAGGTGAATGGAATGAAGGCAGCGGTTCAAAAGCCGGCAGTTCCCCAGCCAGAACTGCACAACCTTCTTCAGGCAATACCTACGATAAGGATTCACATACTCAGGGCGGTGCAGTAAATGAACCCCCGAAACCCAATTATCCGTTCGATGAAGGTATGCCGTCGGGAAAAAATGAGGACGACCTTCCGTTCTAGTGCAATCAAAAAAAAATGCAATTGGAACAGGATTATCTTCTGGCATATCTGATCCATTTAACAGGTCCGACAGTTACTCCTCCTGACATAGAAACAGTAACTGCTTGCCTTGTTCTTATAATACTGCTTGCAGGTTCAGCCCTTTTGTCCGCTTCGGAGGTAGCTTACTTTTCTCTTCGCCCGTCAGAAATAGGAAAGATCAAAACGGACAAATCCAAAAGAGCTGCCAATGTTATTCGGCTCTGCAATAAGCCTGAAAAACTACTCAGCACCATACTTGTCGGGAACAATCTCGTAAATGTCGCAGTGATAATACTTGCTGCCTTTATAAGCAACAGGATATTCGATTTTACCGATGCTCTTTTACTCGGGTTTATAATGCAGGCTGTCATTATTACTTTCCTTATCCTTTTCTTCGGTGAGATAATGCCCAAGGTTTATGCTACCAGAAACCAGATACGTGTGGCACTTTTTATGTCATATCCCCTGTCAGCTCTGGAAAAAATATTTAAACCCGTCACATCCGTTCTTCTTCTCTCCTCCTCCGTTGTAAAGAAAAGAACCTTACTCCGCCAGTCAAACCTGAGCATGGATGATCTTTCGGATGCACTTGAGCTCACATCTGATGAACTCAGCGATGAGGAGAGGATACTTAAGGGAATAGTAAAATTTGGTAACATAAATGCGAGTGCTATTATGTGTCCTAGAGTTGACGTTACCAAATTAAACATACAATCAGGTTTTACATCAGTTATTCGTGTAATTATTGAATCAGGCTTTTCAAGGATCCCTGCTTTCTCGGGGTCATTCGATAATGTAACAGGAATTCTTTATGCAAAGGATGTTCTTCCGTATACAGGCAATCCCGATTCTTTTAAATGGCAATCACTTTTACGGCCTCCCTATTTTGTCCCTGAAACGAAAAAGATAAATGAACTGCTGAAAGAATTCCAGGTGAAAAAGATCCATATGGCTGTTTAATTGATGAGTATGGAGGTACTTCGGGGATAGTAACACTCGAGGATATCCTCGAGGAGATCGTAGGTGAGATAAGCGATGAAACCGATGTTGACAAGCCGCTCTACAGGAAGCTGGATGATAACACCTATATTTTTGAAGGGAAGGTACTGCTGAACGATTTCTATAAAATACTTGAGATTGAAGGAGATCCATTTGAGGATGTAAGGGGTGAGTCGGAAACCATGGCGGGTCTGATCCTTGAAATTACAGGTGATGTCCCAATGAAGAACCAGACAATAGAAATTGGTGCCTACAGGTTTATAATTGAATCTTCGGATAAAAGAAGAATTAAGGAAGTAAGAGTAATAATAAACAGTCCTGATGCAAATAAAGTGGTCGATTAATTGCCTGCTTGTCCTGCTGCTGATATGCATCCTTCCGGGCTGCAGGAACAGGATCGTGCCAAAACCGATGGGACATTTCCGCATAGACTTCCCTCAAAAGAAGTATAGATTATACGATACGGCCTCTCCTTTTATTTTCGAATATCCCGTATATGGAAATATTTCTTACGATGTAGGAAAGATCACAGAACCGTACTGGTTCAATATAGAGTTCCCACAATACAGGGCAAAGATCCATTTCAGCTATAAGAAAGTAAGCGGGAATCTCGAAACATTAGTTGATGAAGCTCATAATTTTGCCTACAGCCATTCAGTTAAAGCGGATGCAATAAACGAGCTGCAATGGTCGCATCCTGAAAATAAGGTCTATGGGGTCCTTTATGATATAAAAGGCAATGCTGCCTCTTCAGTGCAGTTCATTGTGACAGACAGTACGAAAAACTTCCTGAGGGGAGCTTTGTATTTCTCAGCGCAGCCCAATGAGGATTCACTTGCGCCCGTAATAAAATTTCTAAGGGAAGATATAGTACATTTGGTCGAGACATTGAAATGGAAATCCGGTAAGTTAAAGAGGTAAAATGGGGTGTATTACCAAACATTATCTTAACGAATATTCGATACTTGGCGTTTGGAAGATCGAAGAGGATCTCAACACACTCCTGGAACTTGTCATTCTTGACCCTGAAGAGAAAAAGAAGTACAAGGGGTTCAGAAGCAATTCAAGAAAGCTTGAGTTTTTGAGCGTCAGGGCCCTGCTAGCTGAACTGATCGGAAAAGAGGCAAGCATTGTATATAATAAAAACAACAAGCCCTTCCTCAGGGATGGCAGCCATTTCATAAGCATCTCTCACTCACACAGGTTGACGGCAATTCTTCTAAGTACAAATGAAAAGGTTGGCATCGATCTTGAATACATGAGTTCTAATATATCTGCCCTCTCATTCAAGTATATGAACAGGAAGGAAAAAGTTACAAAAGACCCCGAACTGCGCAAATACCATCTGTATATACACTGGTGCGCAAAAGAGGCTTTGTACAAGATATGCGACAAAGAGGGTATCAGTATCAGAAATAACATAACAATAGAACCATTCGGGCTTCAGGAAGCTGGCGAGATCAAAGGCAAAGTGCATACCGACAAGATAAATGAGTCATTCGATCTCAATTATTCAAGGTATGACAACTATTCGATCGTATGGACAAAAAAGAAAATATTATGAAGTTAACCGGATTCCCGGCAGTTAATAGCCTGGCATTGCTTATCGACCCCGACAAGGCTGGTGATGAATCTCTTGGCAGAATACTGACTGTTGCGGACGAATGCTCCACTGACTATATTTTTACCGGAGGAAGCATAACTTTCAGCGGCATCGATGGCGTTATAAGCAAAATAAGAGAGAGATGCAATATCCCTGTTATACTCTTTCCGGGCAACCTTCTCCAGCTCACCCGCCATGCCGACAGGATCCTGCTTCTTTCTCTCATTTCAGGAAGAAATCCTGAACTTCTTATCGGGAACCATGTTCTTGCAGCTCCCTACCTTAAGGATATCCGTGAAAAAATAACATCGGTGGGATATATCCTCATAAACTGCGTGGGAAAGACATCTGTGGAATATATGAGCCAGACCGGATCTATTCCTGCCGACAAGCCAGAGATAGTTGTCGCAACAGCTATCGCCGGGGAAATGCTTGGCCTGGCAATGATCTACCTCGAAGGAGGAAGCGGTGCGGCAAAGCCTGTACCTGTTGAGATTATTTCAGCAGTAAGAAAGAACATTTCAATCCCGATTGCGGTTGGAGGCGGTATCAGTACAGGTGATGATGTCAGACAAGCCTATAGTGCAGGTGCCGATCTTGTTGTGCTTGGCAACGGATGTGAGAAAAGACCCGAATTCCTCAGAGAGGCTGCCCTTATCAGGAATTCTCTCAGGAAAGATCAATAAAAACTACCTCATCAGCTCAATCAGAGCCTCCCCTGTACATGCATTGGGAAATGGCACCCTGCATAGCGATGAGAGCGTGGCAGCTATATCCGTAATATTTACCTTCCTGGTCACAGTGGCACGGTTTACCGACCATCCGTACCATATAAGTGGTACATGCGTATCATATTCATAAGGAGAATTGTGATCAGTAACGTAATCATTCTTTTCAACCCACCCCGGCAGAAGGGTAATTATAACATCACCGGAACGCTGCGGCGTGAAATTATTTACAATCATTTTAAGGTGTCCGTTTCCGAAATCATTCGCCTCAAAGGCCGAGTATGGATATGCTGAAGCAACGCCTGAGAACTGGACAAGAAACCGCGCAACCTTCTTCTGAATATCCTCAAGGGGTATCCTGGCATCCTCTATCAGTGTCCTGTTAAGGAAAATCTGCTTTTCAAAATATCCCTTAACCCAGTCACCCTGCCCATACACCGCATTGAGGTAACTCTTGAGCAGCTGAAGAGCCTGATTCTGTTTGAAATATCCGGCCGAAATGCGGCTCTTTTCAAGTATTGCGGGTATCTCCGACACACCGTGAGCTGCAGTAAAATATATCAGCACATTCCTCTTCCCGATACTGTCATTGAGAAATTTCAGCAGTTTCGAAATATCCTCATCAAGCCTCAGAAGGGCATCCGCTGTTTCAACAGATGATGGACCGAAACGGTGGCCAATATAATCCGTGGCAGCAAAGCTTATTGAAAGAAAATCAGTAATATCATCCTTTCCAAGTCTCTCTTCTTTTATCAGCCTTTTAGCGAAATCACATGTATAGCTGTTGCCAAAGGGTGTCTCCCGCAGCAGGGAATAGTCCCTTTTTGTATTTAGGATCCCGGAGGAGCTCATCTTCTTCAGATCGTACGGGAAATAATTCTTCCCGTTAAATCCGGCCTCAAATCTGTTTGAATCGGGAAGGCAATCAGAATAAGCAGCTTCTTCCTTAAGCTTGGTCCAGGGATTATTCAAATAGGATTCAGATAGCTTCAGGGCGTTAAAGTCATTTACCCAAGCAGGCAGGGAGTCTCCATAATATGTGCTCGACATCCACGTACCAGTTGTATTGTCGTACCAGTAGACGCCATTTGCAGAATGTCCTCCGGAAAGAATTGCAGAGCTTTCCCTCATCCCTACCGAAAATATTTTTGCCTTTCCATTCGTTGCAAGGGCAAGCTCATCGGAAAAGGTCGATGATTGAAGATTTACTGGTGAATGCATTCCTGATACATAACTGCCTCCGACCGGGTTCACACTATTATCCTGTGTGCAGTAGACCATCTCATTCTTAAGTAGCAGATACCAGCTGTCTGATGTTATACCATGAAATGACGGTTCAGTGCCTGTTGCAATTGTGGCATGACCAGGAGCTGACTGAGTAAGCATATATTCATATTGCGCATTCTTGTAATAGGTACCTTCATTAAGCATTCTGCGTATACCATCTTCACAAAACCTGTCACGGAGCTTTTCAAGTTCGTCATACCTAAGCTGCTCAACTACAATCCCGACTACGAGCTTCGGCTTGTCGGGAGGGATATATGCAGCCTGTGATGAGGCCTTAACAACATTCACTAATAAGATCAGTACAGGACAAATTGACTTTATTATTTTGCGGATCAACATATATTCCCTTTTGAAATTGTTAAGAAGTTTTATACAAGAAATTTTCATTAGCTGCAAAAATAGCTTTTTTGACATCAGAAGCAATAATGATTTAAGATTATGAAAGAATCCGGGATAATATATCACCTGAACCTACCGGTCACAACGATCCTGCCTGTCAGCTTCTCCCCGGATGCCAGATTTCTGAATATAACGAAATAAGATCCGGCTGGAAGAGAGCTGATATCTATCTCCTTTTGTTCACCCTTATAATAGTAGTCGTTGAACTCCATTGCCTTCTTGCCGGCATTATCAACTATCGTTATCTTAACGCTGCCGCTGAATGACCAGGGAAGGACACAATTAATTGAAGAAGCCGCGGGATTCGGCCATATGAAAGGTAAATATTTATATGCTGAGTCAGGTTTTATACTGAGAGGTTCAAGGAAGACTGCCAGATTAAGAGGAGCATTAACCGCTACAACAAGTCCTGTGAGGGTCGTATCCCTGTACCCGGCTGAATGAAAGGAAATATCCCAGGTGCCCGGCATAAGCAGACGGGTAAAACTGCCATTTATTGAATCGGAATATACCTGCGAACTATCCTTGTCGTGCGAAAGGATATATATTTCTGCGGGAACCGGTTTCAGGGAAATTGCGTCCTTTACGAAGCCATGAACTCCATTGATCGCATTTTCAAGGTAACCCACGAGTGATCGCCAGTTGTATTGCCATAAGCTATCAAGGCTTGAAGCAGGTGTTGTTTTAGTATAATCAAGCTCAATAGTAACCTCCCTTCCCTGAAGGCTGTAGGTCATATAATCCTGCCTGCCTCCATACACCTGGTACCAGGCATAACCATTTGTAACTCCATTGTCAAGGCCGGTAAGATATCCTGCAGGGGAATGTTTATGTACCGTATCGGCGTATGCCCTGCTTATATAATTGAACCAGGTATCATCGGCATGCAACCGCTGCCACCTGTCCCACGGATAGTTCACTACTTCAGAGCCGGCATGGAAGTTGGCCGATATCACAAACCTGTGCTTCTTCATGAAGCTGACCATTTCAATTGTCTCCTTCTCAGGAGAATATGCTTTCATGGGATCAGGAAAATTCCTGTTAAGATCTACCCCGTTGATATTGTATCGTATTGGATTCGTAATTGTGTTTCCCGAGTAATATGTACCGTCAACGTTGAAATCGGGATTTATCCAGATCTCAAGATTATTGACGAGCCTTGTTATCCTTGGATCAGAGGAGTAGTTCTTCAGAAGATAGTCTGCCAGGCGAAGCATCAGAATAAATCCGCCTGTCTCATCCCCGTGAATGGTTGAGGAGTAGAAAACCTGAGGCTTTGAACCATCTGTGCGTACATTCTCAGATATTTTAAGGGCAAGTATAAGCCTTCCGCTAACGGATGTCCCTATCGTGTCAAGCCTGCAGATCAACGGATAATTCAAAGCAAAGCTCCTCATTATCGAGTCGTACTGTGTGAAAGTGGGATAACTTTGCCAGTCCATTGCCTCACTCACGCTGGATGAAGAGAGCATTGTCTTTATTTCAGCCCTGGGAACAGAAGTATAGCTGTATCCTCTTGAAATGAACCATTCAACAGTCCGCTTCGACAGTGATATTGTCATTTTCCCATCCCTGACAGATGTTATTGAGACATTTCTTGTTATCAGATCAGTCTCCTCTCTTCCCGGGTATGCAATTGTGATCTCCGCCTGTCCGTATTTATTCACTTCATCGCGAAGGTTCTGACTGGTTGTCTGAGCCTGTGCATTCTGCTGCAAACTCAATGAAATTAAAAGAAATAATATCAGAAAGTACCGGCTGATCATACGTTATCTTAAACGTTGAATCTTATATGAAGTATATCTCCGTCCCCGACAATATAGTTTTTACCCTCAATAAAAAATTTCCCTGCCTCCTTGCATGCATGTTCTGAGCCAAGTCTGACAAAATCTTCATACTTCATCACCTCTGCCCTTATGAAACCTCGTTCGAGGTCGCTGTGAATGACACCGGCGGCCATCGGGGCCGTCATTCCCCTTTTTATTGTCCATGCCCTGATCTCCATCGGTCCGACAGTGAAGAAGGTCTGAAGGTTAAGCATCCTGTAGGCTGCTCTTACAAGCTTATCGACGCCCGGTTCATCCAATCCGGCATCTTTAAGAAACGCCTTCCGGTCTTCTACACTTTCAAGTTCAGCAATCTCAGCTTCAGTTTTTCCTGCTATTAAAAGTATCTCAGCCTCTTTCCCATTAAGATATTGCTTCACGCGCTCGACATGCTTATTACCTGACAGGGCAGATTTCTCATCAACATTGCAGACGAAGATCACCGGTTTCATTGTAAGGAGAAAAAGATCATCGATGTATCTCTTTTCATCATCCTTTAATGACATGGAACGGGCGTTATTGAATCCTTCAAAATGATCCCTGAACCTTGCAAGAACCTCAATACCATGCTTTGCATCCTTGTCTCCGGTTTTGGCAGCCCGTTCAAGGCGCTGGATCTTCTTCTCCACCGATTCGAGGTCCTTTACCTGAAGCTCCAGATCAACTGTTTCAAGGTCCCGTACAGGGTCTACTGATCCGTCGATATGCGGCAACGATTCATCATCAAAACATCTTAATACATGTATAAGGGCATCCGTATTACGGATATCGGCAAGGAATTTATTTCCAACCCCCTCTCCCTTATTTGATCCTCGAGCAAGTCCCGGAATATCGACAATTTCAACTGTAGTATGAACTATTCTGTCTGTAACCTGGTATTTTTCAAGTTCATAAAGCCTTGAATCCGGAACCTGAACAACTCCGATATTTGATTTTGTTGCGCTGAAGGCAAAAGCATTTGTTTCAACCTTTGTATTTGAGATACAGTTAAAAATTGTTGTTTTGCCGATATTTGTTATCCCTATTATTCCGCACTGAAGAGCCATTGTAATGTTTTGTTTTTAATAATTGTACAAATATAGGATATCCTTTTTAAAAGAAACCTTCCCTTTTACTCTCTGCCCTTTATTAACATCAGGAATATGTGGTATTATATGCTGGTAATCTTACGAGGTTCATTAGCCATTTTTTATAAATCTATTGGGACAATCTGTTCTTTCAGGACTTCATCCAAGTGTTTCTTCTGATAATGCTCCGAAGGTGCGCTAGGGTAAGATAAAGGGAAGAACCTGCCTATGGAGCCCCTTTAATGCTTCACAAAGCCAAAATTCAATAAACAGGGAAACTATAAATAACAATTTATATACACATTTAATAAACAGATGTGTATAAGGAGCGGCCCATATGCCTTTGCGCCATTGTGCCTTTGCTTCCTGTTTTTTATATATCTTTAAACCATAGAAGGTTTTTGTAATAAATTCTGCTTAAACAGAACGATGAATCCGGATAGTGATATTTTTGAACTATTAGCAACTTTCCCCGATAAAGGCTTTAGACTGATCGTCGAGAGGTACGGTTCAAAGCTTTACTGGCATATCCGCAGGCTTGTTGTTCTTCATGAGGATGCTGACGACGCCCTTCAGAACACATTTATAAGTGCATGGAAAAACATTTCAAGGTTCAGAAATGAGAGTTCTTTGTATACCTGGCTTTATTCGATCGCAACAAATGAGGCGTTGACAACAATTAACAAAAGGCAGAAAAACTCGACCTTATCACTGGATGACATTGGGGGCATATTCGCCGCTTCACAGGAAGGAAGCACATGGTTCGATGGTGATGAAGCCCAAGCAAAGCTTCAGAATGCAATTCTTAAATTGCCTGATAAACAGCGTTTGGTGTTTAATATGAAGTATTTTGAAGATATGCCCTATGAAGAGATGAGCCGGGTGCTTAATACATCAGTCGGCGCACTGAAGGCTTCCTATCATCATGCGGTAAAAAAGATCGAAGATTTCCTTTTGAACAATTAAACCTTTCATTTTAACAATCATCTAATTGAATGATGAAGGAGCTGAATGACATATCAAAACAGAACCCGTTCAAAGTACCCGAAGGCTACTTTGAGAATCTGACCGGGAGGATCCTTAGCCGGGCATCCGGTATTGAGCCTCTTCCACAAAAGAAAAGAATTATACGGAGTTTAAGGCCTTATCTTGCTGTTGCTGCATCAGTTGCTCTGCTGGCACTCATCGGTTACTCTGCAATATATTTCGGAGTGATAAAGCATAAGGTCCCATCTGACGAAATTGCTTTAGCAGGCAATTACAGCAACAATTACCTGAACGATATTGATATTTCAACTCTTGAAGAGAAT
>JBBIIS010000037.1:11537-21681 GCA_037446375.1 Bacteroidota bacterium
ACGCAGATATCCCCGACACCAATAAAAACGAGATAATAGATTATCTGATATCCGAGGACATAAATATTCTTGACATTTACGAACAGTTTTAAACTTTATGATATGAAAAAAAATATAATTATATATTTCGCCCTCGCCCTCCTGACTGTGAACAGATCATCAGCCCAGGAGCAGCCTCGGGAAAAGCTTGAAGCCTACAGGATCGCCTTTTTTACAAAAAGGCTCAACCTTACTCCGCAGGAGGCTCAGAAGTTCTGGCCCCTTTACAATGAGTTCCAGGACAAAAAGAATAGGATCCAGACTGAAAAAGTAAAAATAAACAGGGATTTCAACCAGAATGAGCTTAATATGAGCGAAAAAGAGATGACTGATGCCGGTGACAGGTTCATTGCACTGGAGGTTCAGGGTGCCAGCCTTGCACAGGAATACCACAATAAATTCAAGGAGATCCTTTCTCCTGTGAAGGTCATGAGATTATACCAGGCCGAGAACCAGTACAGGCTCCAGTTGCTTCAGGAGCTCAAGCAGAATAACCAGATAAGGTATAATACAAGGAAAGGAGCCGGCAACGGATCATTCAAGCAATAGAAGAGCATTGGGAACTGCTTCAAAAATTTAAGATAAATCCGCTGAGCTTCCCGATACTGATCCTTTTCTGTTCACCTGAACCCATTGATTTGATTGTCACTTCACCGCTCTTTATCTCATCTTCTCCGGCAAGTACGACAAAGGGGATTTTCCGTGAATCTGCATAGGCCATTTGTTTTTTCATCTTAGCAGGCTCGGGATATATCTCAGCGCTTATACCGTTCCTGTGAAGCTCATCAAGAATCTTAAGTGCATAATATATTTCTGCTGCCCCGAAATTAACTATCATCGCCGCAGATGTGTGTGCCATCTCATCACTGAAAAGGTTGAGTGTGCTCATTACATCATAAATCCTGTCGGCTCCAAAAGAAACGCCAACACCAGATACTCCCGTAAGTCCGAAAATGCCTGTAAGGTTATCGTACCTTCCCCCGCCGCAAATACTGCCTATGCTAACATCGGCCGATTTTACTTCGATTATCGCGCCGGTGTAATAGTTAAGACCACGGGCAAGAGTGAGGTCGAGAACAATTTGGGATTTCAGGCTTAAATTCTTCAATAGAAGTAAAAGGTTGGTAATTTCGAGAAGCCCCTTTTTCCCTACTTCTGAATTTAAAAGAATCGAATTCAAAAAACTCACCTTTTGTTCATTGTTCATTCTTTCGACACCAACAACATTAAAGAATTCATTCACAACCTCTTCCTGAATATTCTTTCCAATTAGTTCCTCCTTTACCTTTTCCCAACCAATTTTGTCAAATTTATCCAAAGCGGTAGAAACATCAGTTACTTTGTCAGTACCAGCATATTCAGCAATTCCGCTTAATAATTTTCTATTATTTAACTTAATTATTGCTGATAATCCCAGTCTGCTAAAGACCTCATCAATAATCTGGATAAGTTCGACTTCATTGAGTATTGAATCACTGCCAACAACGTCAACATCGCACTGAAAAAACTCACGGTATCTTCCTTTCTGCGGTCTGTCGGCTCTCCAGACAGGTTGTATCTGGTATCTTTTAAAAGGGAAAACGATCTCATTCTGGTGCTGAACAACATACCGGGCGAATGGAACAGTAAGATCATATCTTAACCCCTTTTCGCAAATCTTTGCTGACAGCTTTCCTGATTCGCGCTGAATAAGCTCTCCTTCGGTAATGTCTGACATAAAATCGCCGGAGTTAAGTATCCTGAAAAGGAGCTTATCGCCTTCTTCACCATATTTTCCGAGAAGTGTTGAGAGGTTCTCCATGGCTGGTGTCTCAATAGGCTGATAGCCGTAGAGCCTGAAAACCTGCCGTATAGCATTAAAGATATGGTCTCTCCTTATCATTTCAACAGGAGAAAAATCGCGTGTTCCCTTTGGTATTGATGGTTTTGATGACATTTCCTTTAAGATAAAAGACAAAAGTAGTAAAAAAGGCCTTAAGAAAGCATTAGAGGCTATAAAGGCTGTAGATGCCATAAATATGATAAAGGCCATAAAGGCAATCCGATCTATATTCGTGCCTCTACAGCCTTTAAAGCATCTAAAGCCTTTATGGCCTTATTCAGTATTTTTCCGGAACATGGGTCTGGTCAGTCTTCGGAGGTCTCACGTAGGCTGTGTCATGCTTCAATGGCGGAAGCTTGAATGGCTTTGGAGTAAGATCTTCATAAGGTACCAGGGAGAGAAGATGGCTTACACAATTCAGCCTTGCCCTTTTTTTATCATCGCCCTCCACAACATACCATGGCGCCTGTTTCGTGTCGGTATATGAAAACATTTTATCTTTGGCCATCGAGTATTCGACCCATTTATCGCGCGATTCGACATCCATCGGACTGATCTTCCATCTTTTTGTCGGATCATTTATCCTGTCCTGGAAACGTTTTTCCTGTTCATGGTCGCTCACAGAGAACCAGTATTTTACAAGTATTATACCGGATCTGATAAGCATTTTTTCATATTCTGGGCATGCCCTCAGGAACTCTTCATATTCATCATTTGTGCAGAATCCCATTACTTTCTCCACTCCTGCCCTGTTGTACCAGCTACGGTCGAAAAGGACTATTTCCCCACCCGCTGGTAAATGGGGAACATATCTTTGGAAATACCATTGTGTCTTCTCTTTCTCTGTAGGTGTACCAAGGGCAACAACCCGGCAAACACGCGGATTCAGGCAGCCTGATATTGTTTTTATTACTCCTCCCTTTCCAGCTGCATCGCGCCCTTCAAAAATAATTACCATTTTAAGCTTCTTGGCCTTTACCCATTCCTGAAGCTTAATTAACTCTATTTCAAGCTTCCCAAGCTCCCTGAAGTAATGCTTCTTTTTCAGCTTTTCTTCAATGTCGTGATACAGGTCACTTTTGTTAAATTTTTCTTTTCTGACGGCCTTTTCTTTTTTCTTTTCTGCCATGACTTTGAGAATTACATTTATGGAAAAGTACATACTTTTTCCGAGGAAAAGAAATAATTATGATGAAAGTCCTGACATGGATATTGGTATTTCCCATGTTTGGTCACTCTTAACTATCGGTGGACCCCTGCCCCCTGAAGAGTGTCAACGAGCCTTGAAAGTCTCCTTTAAGGGGTTCATTGGCTGACAAAAAAAGGACCCTTTTGAGGTCCTCTGATATAGAGTAAATAATTTCTACTGGATAAAAGGAATTGCAAGCGGGTATCTGAATTCCTCTCCTTTCGAGGCTTTAACACTTGCTATTATCACGAAAACAATTTTGAGTATCCCGATTATAATAAGCAAGGGGATCCCTATCAGGATAAGGCACAAAGGTGCAACAAGTACCATATACATCAGCATTGAGAGCTGGAAGTTAAGGGAAGACTTTCCATTCTCATTCACCCAGGTTGAGTCGTCACGTTTTGACAGCCAGATGACAAGAGGACCGATCACTCCCCCAAATGGAACGAAGAACCCTGCAAAGCCTGCCAGATGGCAGAACATTGCCCAGTTACGTTCGGTTTCAGATAATACCCTGATCTCTTTCATGACAAATCCATTTTAACACAAAGACGGCAAAAAATCTGCATTGCTGCACTATTTGTACCTGGCGAGCCGTTCAAGGTCCGACTTTAGAAATCCATTGGGATTCTTACTGTTTACCATATGCTGGCCGTAATAATACATTTGCGAATCGTCCACTCCTATCAGCATCTTAAAACAATATCCCGCCTTGTTCTCGCCCACCGGGCCTACTTTATGAAGAATGAGTGTGTTAGGCGTTTTTTCTGCAATGGCTTTCTGTATCTCTTCCTCCGAAACGATATTGAAAGGATAAGGGTAAATTGCCTTAATGGCCTCCACGGTACTGATTTCAGGTGCAAGGTCTTCTGCCTTCACCAGAATGGTCTTTTTAATCACTTCAGGCGCATTTTCATTATAAAACTTCAGGTATTTCCTCCCTGTCTTTGAAGGATCATCCGATATAAGCCTTGCATGTTTCTGCATGAAAGCAAGGATAACTCCCATCTTGTATCCGTATTCAGTGTCGTCTTCGCCTGCAAAGGATAGCGGGACAGCACATATTTCAGGATTTTCGCCAAGGTCTTTTACCTTCTTCCCCTCAAGCAGATTTACAAAGTTGAACAACCCTCCGGTTTTGTCTTTATCGAAATTGGTTTGTGTAAGAACTATGAATGAATAAGCCGGGTCCTGTCTTCTCTTATTGAATTCTGTAATTGTTATAAACTCGTAAGGCGTGATTGTCCAGAAAGATTTTACTGCCTCTTTCACAAATACATTAAAAGATGAAAACGGATCATCTTCGAGGACTATGCAGGTCTTTGAAGCCAGAAACTGGCCGATCTCCTCCTTGCTTGGAAAAGGGGCCTGGGCTTTTGCAGTGATCGCAAGCAAAAGCAATAATACCGGGAAAATCAGTTTCTTCATATACAAATGTTTATTTGACAGGCAAATATATTGGATTTTTTTCATTGAACTTCCTTATATATACGATCATCAGCTCTTTTTTCCTGCTTGCGGGCAATTGTACATATTCATCGTATACTGTCGGGTCCTTCATTAAAAGTAGTTCAACATTTTTTACAGTAAAGTCAATAACCTTTCCGCTCTCAAAGTCAAAAACATACTGTTTAAGTTCTGTTCTTGTTGTATGCGACGTAGGGTATGAGCCGTAAGGATACCCACCATAATAGCCATAGGGTGAATAGGAATATGGATCGTAATATCCATAAGGAGAGTAATTGTTGTAATTATTCCTGTTTTCGACTGTTGTAACATCAGCGACGAAATGACAGATATTTCCAAAGAAAGTTATGCGGTTCGGCGTTCCCTGGATCATAACATAGATAACACCGTTTCGCGAGAAGCCCCATATTTTTGTTTTTTCAACCTCCTGGCGGATACCCATCTCGTCGTAAAAATAGATTTTTTCCGTGGCAAGCACCTTCGTGAAGAAATCCCTGTCGTTGTAATCTGCAGAGGTAAGAATTTTCGCTTTGGGGATCGGGCTGTTCTCCTTTACCTGTTCAAAATTAAGGTAGATGCCATCGGTGAAACGGAATTCAGGAGTGTATTTAACCTTTTCAGTATTCTCCTGCCCTGAGAGCCTGGCAGCGGTTAATGCCACAACTATCAGTATATTAACAAAATGCAGTCCCGCATCTCTTTTCATGATCCTGACTTTTAACCCGTTATGATCAAATTTTGTACCGATATAAAGGAAAATCTAATAATATATGTCAGTTTTGATCCGTAAATATAACGGATTTTTATCCTATTTTTACAGTTGCAATAATAATGGGGTTATGAGCAGGGAAAATGAGTTTACCGGAGATGAATCCAATGGCAAGTCGCCTTTGTCATCCTTTGAGAAAGATAAAAAATTCATCGAGAGATTTTCTTTGATTTCTTTTTTCGCCCTTATTGTCTCAATAATCCTACTTGCATTTGATCTTCGCCTGATTGCAGGCTGCCTTATAATAGTAACATCTGCTATGGGAATAGCAATTATAAGAAAAGCTCTCAGTCTTATAAGGCAAGCTGGTGAATCTCTCGACGAAGCATCGACATCGAGCGAGAAAAAGGATGACGTCATTACAGATTTCTCACACAGGATCCGCGAGCCTCTTAATAACCTGGTGATAATCGGCGATCTGCTTATCGAATCTGGCCTTCAGAAAAAACAAAAGGAGCTTCTTGAAACATTCATTGCCTCCACTAACAATATGGTAGATACTGTCAATGAACTCACTATGCAGACTGCCGGTAACATCAGTTATGAAGAGAGGAAAAAGATAAGGTTCAATCTTGTTTCCACCATCCAGAATACAATTGACCTTTTTAACCTGAAAGAGGTGTCTAATATTGATTTCATCCTTAATAACAAGGAGATGAATCAGTTTGAAATGACAGGCGACCCCATAATACTCAAACAGATCTTCCTCGACCTTTTTAATACTATAGAGAGCCAGGGTTCAGGTAGAAAAATAATGGTCAATATCGGATTGAAAAAGATCAGGGAAGACGGGAACGAGAACTTTATTAATTTCAGGATTCAGACCGACAGGGACCTGATACTTATAGATGAGAAAGGGATCCCGGGAAATCTCGCTTCAAAGCTTATTACTTCCGGCAAGGGATATTTTCACCAGGAATTTGGAAACAATTTTACAGTACTTGACTTTACCTTGCCTTTCTTAAACGTAACATTTGACATAAAGAAACATATAGCATCCCCGAAGATAGAGGAGCTTAAGCTTAAGGAGAAAACACAGAAGGAGCTGAAGGATGTTAATATCCTTCTTGTTGAGGATAATACGATTAATCAGAAGATCACCATGCTGACCCTTAAGCCTCTTGTAAACAACATAGATACAGCAACAAACGGGAAAGAGGCTCTTGATAAATTTGGCACCTCCAGCTATGATCTTATTCTTATGGACATTCAAATGCCTGTTATGAGCGGACTTGTTGCAGCGGAAAAGATAAGGGCACTTGAGGCAAGCACCAACTCACATGTTCCAATTATTGCAATAACTGCAAACGCAATGTTAGGCGATAAGGAAAGATGTCTTTCAGCTGGTATGGACGACTACATAAGTAAACCCTTCCAGCCTGCGGTGCTGATTGATAAGCTCAAAAAGTTTATTTAAGCTAAATGGCTGAACCGAGAGGTCTGAAACCAACCACCAGCATATCATCTACCTGGGAATTCATCCCTTTCCAAGAATTAATATTATCCTCAAGAATTGATTTCTGGTCATCAAGCGGAAAATTGTGAATTGTCATAAGAAGATAGCGGAACCTCCTGTACATAAATTTCTTATTATCCTCCCCTCCAAACTGGTCTATATAGCCATCTGAGAACATATAGAGAATATCATTGTCAGCAAGGTCGATCTCAGTGGTCAAAAACTTTGCTCCATCAGGCACCGCACCAAGAATATACTTATCCCCTTTTGTCTCCAGCAGTCGGTTGTCGCGGATAATATAAAGAGGGAAAAATGATCCGGCATATTCAATCTTTTTCCTCTCTTTGTCGATGGCGCAGATACCGATATCCATCCCATCGTGTATAATTGTTCCTGATTTCTTGGATGCCCTGAATGTGTAAGCAAGTGCCTCATTCATCTTATCGAGAATCTCCCCGGGATGGCTGTAATCATCTGCTATGATCAGCTTTTCAAGAAGATCATGACCTATCATAGACATAAGTGCACCCGGCACTCCATGTCCTGTGCAGTCGGCTGCCACTATGAATAGCCGGTCCGCTTTCTCTCCTATCCAGTAGAAATCACCGCTTACAATATCCTTCGGTTTATAGAAAATAAATGAACTGCTGAAATATCTTCGCATTACTTCATTCGATGGAAGAAGAGCTTCCTGAATCCTCTGCGCATAAATAAGGCTGTCCGTAATGCTCTTATTCTTGATCTCAAGCATATACCGTTGGCTTTCAAGCTCCTGCAATGAATGCTCTTTCAGCCTCAATTCTTTCCTTGTCTTTATAAGAACCCTTATCTGTGATTTTATAAGCAGCAATGTCAGTGAGGCGATAAGAACGGAATACAGGATCAGGTGATAGAGATCGATATCCCCGGCAATAAGACGTGTTCCTGTCTGCATTTCAGGCAGGATATTGGAGATTTGTATGCAGGATTCAGGAAATGTCATTATCATTTTGTTATCTCTTCCTTCCCTCCCCGTTCCAAAAGCCGGTATTTAAGCGATGGTGATTCAATGAATCCGCCAAGGCCAAGCCCGGCCCACTTTTTATCGATGATATTTATGGTTGCCTCATCAGAACACACCACATTCGGCCATCTTCGTGCAAATCCCTTCTCCCTGAAGTACTTGACAGTTCCGTCAAAAAGCAGGCAATTGGGTGATAAAAAGATATGATCCCTGACAGGGTCAGAATTGCCCAGCATCTGCCAGGCAACAGTAAAATGGTCCTTTACATCGACCGTGTGGTCAACTACCACGACAAGTCTGAAAGAATCTTCCTTCAGACCGCTTCTCAGCCTTTCAGTAATATGATTTATTACCGAATGATTATCTGTGAGGTTTACCGAGAGAATTATGAGCGGGTAATGGCCCGAGATTATAGGCATGTCAAACGCTGATATTACATTCTCCAATACCAGTGATCTAAGCAAGGTCCCGGGATCAGGATCAGCTGGGGATTGCCTCCAGTCAGATGGTACCGACTCGCCTTCCATCTTGACAGTCGCATCAATCCCAAGCTTTCCGCCGAAGGCGAAGGCATCGGACGAGTGATCGAGGGCATCCAGCGGACCCCTTGAAAAGAGAAGATCTTCAGATGGTCTTGTATTTACAACTATATGATCCAGTAGTACCTTATAATCCCTTATATCAACATCGCCGCTTACAACGGCAATATATTTGGAGAACATCATCTGACCTGCCCCAAAAAGTGAATTTATCACTTTCATGCCCTGTCCGGGAAAGCTTTTCCTGATCTTAACCACAACGAGGTTATGGGCAACGCCCGGGTCGGGCATATGAAGATCTTCTATTTCCGGCTGAAGGGCAAGTTTTACCGGTGCGAGGAATATCTTCTCGGTCGCCCTTGCAATCAACGCGTCCTCCATTGGCGGTATCCCTACAATAGTTGCCGGATAGATGGCATCCTTTGCATGAGTGATACATGTTACATGAAACAGCGGATACCAGTCTGCAAGGGAGTAAAACCCTGTATGATCGCCAAACGGGCCTTCCCGGAAAAGATCTTCAGAAGGGTCCACGTATCCTTCAATGACTATGTCGGCATCTGCGGGGACATAAATTTCATTTGTAATACATTTCACCATCTTCACCTTCCGGCGTCTCAGAAAACCGGCGAGCATATATTCGTCGATGTTCTCAGGAAGCGGAGCAGTTGCAGCATATGTGTAGACGGGATCGCCTCCAAGGACGACTGTCACAGGCATTCTTCTTCCCTCCTTTTTCCATTCTTCAAAGTGAGAAGCGCCAGTCTTGTGCATCTGCCAGTGCATTGCTGTAGTCTTCCTGTCGAGGATCTGCATCCTGTACATACCGGCATTTGGCTTTAATGAGACAGGATGGAAGGTATGGACGACCGGAAGGGTTATAAAGTGTCCTCCGTCGTATGGCCAGCATTTAAGAACAGGAAGTATTCCCAGGTCGGGATCCTTCTGTATTACATGCTGGCAACTGCCTCTTCCGGACGATCTGGAAGGAATATAGCCTGATAGATTATAAAGGGCCGGGAGGGCAGAGAGCTTTCCTGAGAGGCTTCCGGAGGTCTGTGTCAGCAGTCTGAATAATTTTTCGATCTCCTCAGCCGGTTCATCAAGATTGGCTCTTCCAAAGGCCATTGCCATTCTTTTTTCCGAGCCAAAAGCGTTTATAAGAACAGGGAATGATGTTCCTGTATTTTCAAAGAGAAGTGCATTTCCACCGTTTTTGGATATCCTGTCAGCGACCTCTGCTATTTCGAGCTGAGGATCTACAAATTCCTTTATCCTGGAAAGTTGTCCGGACTTTTCAAGTTCATCTGTGAATTGTACTAATCCTTTGAATGGCATGGCAAATTATTATAAGCTTCAAAGATATTTAATATGGAGGAGAATCTGGGAAGGGAGGGGTATAAAACAATAATGGGAACTATTCGTTCGAGTAGTTCCCATTCACCGATTGCAACCGAGGCCGCTATCGGCGTCAGGCTACTGTTATTCCGGCCGGCTGCGTCCGCAATTCTTACGATATGCTCGTGCAGCCCCAGGCTTTCAGGCTCTGCTGTTTATGTCAAAGCCTTCTGGCTGTCCTTTCCCCCCGCCGAAGCAGGAGTTCCGGGACGAAGTGTCATTCAGGCATTCGCGGCAGCAACCCCGGAGGGTTTTTGCAACTATCAGTTCAATTCGGGACCGAAGTCCGTCTGTTTCCTGATTCCCTGTGACCCAGCCTCTGAAAGAACGTTACCGGTTTCATCGACCTGCTGAACACCCGGGAGTGGTACGGGACCGCGTCCCTCGGGTTCAGGCTCCGGCTCTCCTGATGCGCAGACCCGGAGGTCCGACCGAACCGCGCCGGATTTCATTTAAGTA
>JBBIIS010000038.1:0-7031 GCA_037446375.1 Bacteroidota bacterium
TCCAAAGGATTTCTCACGCGACCCTGAGTTTGTCGGCACCATGACATTCAATGACCTTAATGATTATATCAGGCTGCTGCGATTACAGGGATCAGATGAACTGAAGCTTTTCCTGCTTGAAAAGCACAGGCGCATCTCAACTCCATTTGCTGTTTTTATTCTTACTCTTATCGGAGTATCCCTCTCATCCCAGAAGGTGAGGGGAGGAATTGGTATGCAGATAGGGATCGGTCTGGCCCTAAGTTTTTCCTATATACTTTTCATGCAGTTCTCATCAATGTTCTCGCTGAAAGGAAACCTCGACCCGATGATTTCACAATGGATACCAAATATCCTTTATATGTTTATAGCTCTTTTCCTCTATAAGATTGCGCCTAAATAGCCTGATCAACAGCAAAATAGATAAGGGCAGCTTGCTTAATCCTTTTTATTTCACTCATTTTATCTGACATGATAAATGTATTTCTTTTAATAGAAGTTATTCTTTAACATTGTGTCCCCGAAAAGGAGAAAAATTAACAATTCATAACCCCGTATAAATCTACAAAATATGGCATTGGATAAAAAGATCCGGGAACTACAGGAAAAACGAGAAAAAGCTCAGCTGGGCGGAGGTGAACAGGCAATCGAAAAGCAGAAGGCAATGGGCAAACGAACAGCCCGTGAACGCATTATGACTCTTCTTGATGAAGGCTCATTCAATGAATATGACCTTTTTGTTGAACACGACGCCCGCGATTTTGATATGGACAAGAAATCATTGCCAAGCGATGGCGTTATAATCGGCACAGGAACAATATATGGCGCACCTGTTGCAATATTTGCGCAGGACTTTACAGTGGCCGGAGGATCACTCGGTTTGATGCATTCGAGGAAGATCACAAAAATAATGGACCATGCACTCAAGATGAGGATGCCTCTTATTGGCATAAACGATTCAGGGGGAGCAAGGATTCAGGAAGGTGTCAATTCTCTCGCAGGCTATGGCGAGATATTTTTCCGTAATACACTTTCCAGCGGAGTTATTCCTCAGATATCAGTTATTCTTGGTCCATGCGCAGGCGGTGCCGTTTACTCTCCGGCTCTCACCGACTTTGTTTTTGTAGTCGATAATATTTCAAAGATGTTCATCACCGGACCTGAGGTTATAAAGACAGTTCTTGGTGAAGAGATATCTATGGAGGACCTTGGCGGTGCAAGGGTGCACAGCGAGATAACAGGTAATGCTCATTTCTTCTCCCTGAGTGAGGATGAGTGTTTCGATCAGATAAAGAAACTAATCACTTTCATTCCATGGAACAATTCCAGAAAGGCGAGAATGTTCGAACCTGCCGAGCCAAAAGCGGAATTCAATATTGACAGGATCGTACCGGAAGATCCGACACTTCCCTATGATGTAAAGGATGTTATAAGGGCAATTACGGATAATTCAGACTTCTTCGAGATCCAGGAGCTGTACGCAAGGAATATTGTTATAGGCTTCGGAAGAATGGGTGGCAAAACGATCGGGTTTGTTGCCAACCAGCCTCTCGAAATGGCCGGTGTCCTTGATGTTGATTCTTCCGACAAGGCTGCCCGGTTCATAAGGTATTGCGATGCTTTCAATATTCCTATAATTACGCTTGTTGACCTGCCAGGCTATCTGCCTGGAGTCGACCAGGAGCATGCCGGCGTGATCCGCCATGGTGCCAAGCTGCTTTATGCCTACAGCGAAGCAACTGTTCCAAAGCTTACAGTGATACTGCGCAAGGCTTACGGCGGCGGATATATAGCAATGTCATCGCGCCACCTGAGGGCTGATTTTGTATTTGCATGGCCATCAGCTGAGATAGCCGTAATGGGACCTGAAGGAGCAGCAAATATTATTTTCAGGAAAGAGATCACCTCCTCCGATGATCCGGATGAAATGAGAAAGAAAAAAGTTCAGGAATACAAGGAAAAGTTTGCAAACCCGTATGTTGCTGCTTCCCGCGGCTATGTTGACGCAGTCATTGAACCGAAAGAGACTCGCAAGATACTGCTCCACTCTATCGAAGTTTCGGAACATAAAGAGATAAGCATGCCTGCCAAGAAACATGGCATTCCACCATTTTGATGAATCGGTAAATCCCAGATATGAAAAATACAGAGAACCTAAAGTCACTGAATATCAATTCCACACTTTATAAGACAAGGATCAGCAAAAAGTTTGAGAACAGGAAGCCCTATGCGCCCGCAAATGCAAATTTCGTTTTCAGTTTTATTCCTGGTACAATAACAGAAATACTTGTCAATATCGGAGACATGGTGGAGAAAGGTACTGAACTTATTGTTCTTGACGCTATGAAGATGCAGAACAGGCTGAAATCAGGAACAAAGGGCCAGGTTAAAAGGATAAATTTTAAAAAGGGTGACCGTGTTTCAAAGGGAGAGATCCTTGTTGAGATCGGCTAATACCTCTAAAGGATACCGGAATATATCAGGTATCCCCTTAGATGACCAGGAATATCAGGTTTGCTGTTAAAGATTCCATAAACTGCCGATCCGCTTCCTGTCATTGAACTGAACAGAGCCCCCATTTCATAGAGGGCCTTTTTTATCTCTCCAAGAACAGGATGCAGAGGTATTAAGCTCTCCTCAAAATCATTCACAAAGAGATTTTTCCAGAGCGACATATCAGATCCGTAGTGATCTGCAGGAGTCGAATCACTTTTATATGGCCGGCAACCGGCAAAGGCTTCCCTCGTGCCTATATTAAAGCCTGGCTTCAGAAGAACTAGAAACAGTCCATCAGGCAGGTTATCGACAGGACTCATTATTTCACCCCGACCCTCGGCATAAACAGGCTGTCCGTCGATAAAGAAAGGACAATCACTTCCCAATGACAGGGCTACTTCCTTCAGCTTATTTTCACTTAGATTGAAACAGAAATACCTGTTAAGGACCTTCAGGAATGAAGCAGCGTCCGACGATCCCCCTCCAAGTCCGGCACCCGCCGGGATTATCTTGTGAAGATGTATTTTAAGATGGGGAATCCTGCAGAACTCCCTCATTCTCCACAAAGCCTTCATAACGAGGTTTTCTTCCGGGTCCATAACCATTGGAATTCCTGTCATTGTAAAAAGATCCCTGCCTGGCTTTTCTGAAGGAACAACAAACTCGAGAATGTCAGAAAGGTTAATGGGGTAAAAGATGGTCTGGAGATTATGGTACCCGTCATCGCGCCTTTCAGTTATACGAAGTCCGATATTTATTTTGGCTTTAGGAAAGATGACCATTTCAGACTGTTTGTTGCAAAAATACCTTTTCAGAATGATATTTATATTAATCTTGTCATTTTTAGCTTTTCAACAAGTTTTTAACAAAAAATGTTTGTAATAAAAGTTGACCTGTAAGAGGTCGTGGTATGCCCTTATGCCTACCTTTGAAAATGTTGTCTTCAGATAATAAATTATAGAATAACTATTTGTAATTCAGTAAATTAATATTAATGGCGAATCAAAGAACAAGTGGCAGACCAACAATAGCACAATTACCGGATTTCGGGAAGATCCCGCCTCAGGCACTCGATATGGAAGAGGCTGTTCTGGGAGCTCTGATGCTCGAGAAGGAAGCAGTGATGACAATAGTCGATATACTTAAGCCTGAAAGTTTCTATAAGGATGCACATCAGAAAATTTTTAGTGCCATAAGGGATGTATCAATAAGGGAGATCCCTGTCGACATATTTACAGTTACAGAGGAGCTGAGGGCAACCGGACAGCTTGAGAGTGTCGGCGGACCCGTTTATCTGACTCAGCTTACAACAAAGGTGGTCTCGGCAGCACATGTCGAATACCATGCCAGAATTGTTGCGCAGAAGTATATTCAGCGAGAACTTATAAGAGTCTCTACGGAGATACAGACAAGATCATTTGACGATACATATGATATAACAGAGCTTCTCGATTTTTCGGAAGATGCTATCTTCCAGATCGCCGAAGGAAATATAAAGAGGGAAGTGGCCCCTATAAACGAGGTTATAAAGTCGGCGATTACAGAAATTGAGAATGCAGGTAAAAGAGAGGATGCACTTGTTGGAATTCCCTCGGGGTTTACAAAGCTCGACCGTCTTACATCGGGTTGGCAAAAAGCAGAACTCACTATCGTTGCAGCCCGCCCTTCCATGGGAAAGACAGCTTTTGCACTTACAATGGCAAGAAATATGGCAATCGACCATGGGAAAAAAGTTGCCATCTTCTCCTGCGAGATGTCGTCGATCCAGCTTGTTAACAGGCTCATAATTGCCGAAACAGATATTGCAGGCGACAAGATAAAGAACGGACGCCTTTCGGAAGAGGAGTGGAAACAGCTGGATGTGAGGATCAAGCAGCTCGTTCAGGCACCGGTCTTTATAGACGATACACCTGCTATTACAATTACCGAGCTCAGGGCAAAATGCCGGAGGCTCATGTCGCAGCATAAGCTTGACATCATTATTATCGACTACCTTCAGCTTATGACAGGACCTGTGAACTCAGGAAGCCGGGAACAGGAGGTAAGTAATATTTCAAGATCACTGAAGAGTATCGCCAAAGAGCTTAACGTTCCAGTCATTGCGCTTTCACAGCTTAACCGCTCAGCCGAACTAAGGGGAGGACTGAAACGCCCGCAGCTGTCAGACCTCAGGGAATCAGGAGCTATTGAGCAGGATGCCGACATGGTTGTATTTATTCACAGGCAGGATAAATTCGGAATAATAACCTTCGAAGATGGATCATCAACGAGAGGTATCGCCGAGATCATCCTTGCTAAAAACAGAAACGGACCCGTTGATGATGTCAGACTCAGATTCCGCGAGGAGAAAGCTATGTTTATGGATCTCGAGGATTTTGAACCAGCTGATGAGACATCCGCTCAGGGAAAAAGCATGATATTCGGTTCTAAAATGAACCATGATGACATGCGCAAGCTGGGTGGAGGTTTCGATAACGAATCAGGAGACTATTCGGAACCCCCGTTCGCATAGATAAACAATAGCATTAATTAAATCTAAGCGTGAGCTTTAGTCCGATACTGTTATAGCTGAAGTTGTTGAATCCGGCATATACCCCAAGCTCACCCAAAAGAAAGATCTCGCTTACGCTGTATCCGATTTCGGTATAAGCCTCATGATATCTTGACCAGAGGAATGAGAGACTGAGGTTTTCCCTCATAAGAGTCTTGCTTAGTCCGGGAATAAGCTTTAGAAAAAGATAGGGCGTTGTATACTTCGTATGAAACTCAGAGAACATTTCAGGACTACTGAGCGAATAGAAGTCCGGCAGCATGAATGCATCCTCGTAGTCTCTTAAAAGTACAGCTACCGGCTGGGCATTGAAATGGTTGAAATCTATGAATGTAAACCCGGTATTCTTTAGGAATCCACCCGCCCTGTACCTCCATCGGAACTCACCCATAGCCCCGACGGGGATTAGCTGAAATGCCTCAAACCTCAGGAGATCATATTGCTCAAGCGACGGATTGCTTCCCTTGAAATTGTTAATTCCATGCTTCCAGCTTATGGAGAATGTCGGCCAGTCAGATCCTATCGCTTGCTTGGATTCTCCTTTCATGATATATTTCATTCTTGGGGTATATTGAAGTATAAGGTCGAAATCTCCATGATTGTGATCCCTTAATATGTATGAGGGATCAGCTGAAAGTGACAGGTAGCTGTTTACAGGAACATTGTCCGAATATGACCGTGAGGTCTCAATAATTGTAAAGCTGGTTGAGTTCGTAAGGATATTTCTTTTTTCAAATCCTGCGCGAAGGTCAATATATAAACCGTTTGCTATTTCGGTCTTACAGCCAAGTGTTATATATCTGCCCGAATAGAGCTTCAGGAAGTTTGATTCGAGAAAAAGAGTTGTAACAGAGTTGATGAGCGGATTTATACCGCCGCCTGCCCCGTTTATGTCCCTGGTCAGACTTCCCGCCCATAAATAGATTTGGGTCTGGCTCTTATTGGCAAAATTGAAAAATGAGTTTAACTTCCACATGAACCTTTCCCGGCTGAAGCCATAAAGGAAAGCAGGATAAATACCCAGCCTTTGTTTTTTATTCCAGGCCTTATTTATCCTGAAATCCATACCGTAAATAAGTCCGTCGACTGTGTTGAAACTCAGATTTTTAATATTGAAAAGTCCGCTGTTTGTAAAGCTGAAATCAGAAGTATCCGACCATGTATGATTGAATGCAATATGTCCCAGGAAGGGAAAGAACCCTTTCTTTTTCTCAACCGGTTTCTTAGTGCTGTCGGTTTTCTGAGTGCCGTGCGAAAGTCCGGTTTTAAGGCTATCAGCTGCCTGTATGCTCCTGAGCTCCTTTTCAGATAAAGGTATCGGTCTTATATCAGCCCACCAGGCACTGTCTTTTTTATCAGCATCCTTCTCGATGACGTATGTTGTAGTCTCTTTTATCTCAAGGTTGTTCTTAACGCTGTCGGGAAGGCTCTCCTTTGATTGCTTATTCAGGAGGCCCGAAAGCTTAACCATATCACGGTTTGTAAGTTCTTTTTTTGAAATGATGGTTTCGATCTGCCTGGTCGTTCTGGTTTTCGCCGTATCCCTTTCAGTTATACCGGTCGTTTTCCCGGCTTTATATTCTCCAAAGCCTTCAGGCCGCTGAAGATTCGGGTTGATCTTTACCTCCTTGTACCTGATTGAGCTTCCATATCCCGCTTCCGCCTTTACGCCTATTATTGAGATGTCAATATCAAATTTATGGCTTACAGGCATCCATATATCATCCTGAACAGGAATGTAGAGTTGCTGAACCCTCACCTTCCCTGCAATATTGTCGTTAACGAGGTCAACACTGTGCAGGCACCACAGGTCCTCAATAATATATATTGTCCCCTCAAAAAGCTGCTGGCTCTTTCTTTTTGGTGTGACTTCAATCTTATCGATAAAATATTCACCCTGGGAGGAGAGCCCCAGATATTTGAATTTGTAATGGAAAAATGCCTCCGGCGACAGGGGTGAAATGAACATTCCACTTATTACAGGCTGGTAAAGGCTCGCCTGGAT
>JBBIIS010000038.1:7041-20961 GCA_037446375.1 Bacteroidota bacterium
GGACTTCGGCGTTCTCAGGCTCATCGAAGATTCCCACCAGCGTCAGGTCGAGATTGATGGGAAAGATGTCGCCCTCGAGGTGGATGCGCTCTCCCAGTTTCCAGCCGAACTTCTCGGCGAGGGGCTGGCTCGCCTGGATGAATTCCATCGGAGAGATCCCTTTGCCCTGTTCAGGGAAAGTGCTCCTGGAGGAGATTACATGCTGAATATATTTATCGGGAGCTTTGAATTCCATCTCGTTGAACGATTCCATCATGTATGAATTGCCCTCCTTTATTGTCTGACTGCTGACTGAACCCCCTGAATTGCTTCTGACCTCTGCCTTCATTCGGCGCTGAATGATCTTCGGTATCCTGTTCACTACAAGGTTTCCCTTAATATAGACATCAGCTTTATAGGAGCCGACATGATTGAGGTAGTAAGGGGCCATACCGATGGCTTTCCTCATTATACTGTATGCCGGGTCTTCTCCTGAGGCCGTGATCCTAACCTCAGGAATCTCATAGGTCTGCATCTGGAGAGTTATATTAAGCAGTATCGGGGTTTTGGCCATGGTAAGGTCCCTTACATCGGGCATAAAACCCAGGCTCTCGAAGATAATACTGTATTTCCCCCCCGGAAGCTTAAATTCATAATCTCCTTTTACAACCTGGGAATCCAGTTCGCAGGATAAAAGGGTCGCTATGACAAATATTAAAACTGATCGCATACAATAAGCAGGTTGGCTGAGGCTAAGATAATGGTTTAACTTGTTTCACCTTTTCTTCCGGTGCCGGCAACAATAATTACAATCTCCCCCTTCGGAGGATTATTCCTGTAATGTTCAGCAAGCTCTTCAAGAGGGCCACGGCGGTTCTCTTCGTATACCTTGCTGAGCTCCCTCGAGACACATGCATTTCTGTCTGAACCGAAAAACTCTCCCATTTCATCAAGTGCCCTTACAAGCCTGAAAGGCGATTCATAAAAGATCATAGTTCTCTGCTCATCCTTCAGAGCTTCAAGCTTTTTATGCCTTCCCTTTTTCTGGGGAAGAAATCCTTCAAAGCAGAACCTGTCGCAGGGAAGCCCTGAATTTACCAAAGCCGGAACAAATGCAACTGGTCCTGGAAGTGTCTCAACTTCCACTCCGTTTTCAATACATGTCCTTACAAGGAGAAAACCCGGATCTGAGATGCCCGGCGTGCCCGCATCAGATATCAATGCAATATTGGTTCCTGCAATAATCCTTTTGCAAACCGCCTCCACACTTTTATGTTCGTTGAACTTATGGTGTGACTGAACAGGGGTATGAATATCATAATGACTCAGAAGCTTTAAGGCCTGCCTTGTATCTTCGGCAAGAATAAGGTCAGAATCCTTAAGGACCTCAAGTGCCCTCAGGGTGATGTCCTTAAGATTACCTACGGGTGTGGGGACCAGGATAAGCTTGGCCATTTCAAGGCAATTTTTGTTTTACTATTTCGAGCAGTTGCATTACCTCTTCAGTCTCCTCCGATTCTCCGGTGTAACTCATTATGATCGCCTTGGCATCGGGCAGATTCTCAGCCTTTCCAAGCTTTACAAGAGCTTCATCATAGGCGCCGGCATTACCGCCGAATATTCCGTTTATAAAGAGGAACCTGTCATTTAAGCCTATCAATTCGGAAAGGGGGCTCTTTTGTTTTAGCCTGAACTGGTCAGCAATATCCTCATGCCTGTCTTTTTCGGGCGCTGACCTGACTGATTCAATTACAGGCACCTCAGATCCTGTTATAGTTGCCTCTTCAGTTATTTCGGTAAATGAAACAGGGTCCGGCTCAGGCTCTTTAACAGCTGTCTGTTTCTGGTCAGGCTTGTAGTTTTTAAGCAGGGAAATTATCTCTACCGCACTTTTGCATTTTGATTTTGCAAGCTCGATCTGCAGTATCGGGACGGAGGGATATTTTTTAAGATCTTCCACAATTTCCCCTACCTCCCGGAGATCCTTAATAATTATGTCGATGGTTGCGTCGAAATCCATACCATTAGTATTAATAAAACAAACCATTTTCTTTATTTTGTAAAAGTAACGAATATTCTGAAAGAGCTCCCTGAATTGAAGTTACTATTTGGTTAATCAAAGACAGACACTTATCAGGATGGAATTTCAGGAAAATCCGGAATGGAACACGCACAGGCGGGGATCTATAGAGCTGATAACCGGTTCGATGTTCTCGGGCAAGACAGAAGAGCTTATCAGGAGGCTGAGGCGGGCACAGTTTGCCGGGCTCAAGATTGAAATCTTCAAACCGGCTATTGATAATCGCTATTCGGAAACGAAAGTTGTTTCTCACGATGAGAAATCAATAAGCTCAACGCCTGTTGAAAATGCAGCATCAATTTTGCTTCTTTCATCCGATTGTGATGTTATCGGCATAGATGAAGCACAGTTTTTTGATAATTCAATAATCGCTGTCTGCAATACGCTTGCAGACAGCGGCAAAAGAATAATTGTTGCAGGACTTGACATGGACTATACCGGGAAGCCATTTGGTCCAATGCCTGCACTTCTTTCGATAGCGGAATTTGTTACCAAGGTCCATGCAATTTGCACCCGCTGCGGCAATCTGGCTCAGTACTCTTTCAGGAAATCGATGGAGGAACAGCAGGTGTTGCTTGGAGAAAAGGATATCTACGAGCCGCTATGCAGGCAGTGCTATAACAAGGCGCATGGAAAATAGAAGAATATCGTGAAAATAACTGCTTCAGAACTGGCTAAAATAACAAATGGAAAGCTCCATGGGCTTCCGTCGATTGTCATTTCCGGCCTGCTCACTGACAGCCGGCAATTCAGCTATTCCGATGGGCTTGCCTTCTTCGCTATAAAAGGAGTTAATCACGACGGGCATAAATTTATACCTCAGCTTTATGAAAGAGGAATAAGGATCTTTGTTGTTGAGAATCTGCCGGATAATTTCCGGAGTTACAGGGAATGCTCGTTCATATCAGTCAAGGATACAATAAAAGCGATTCAGCAGCTGGCTTCCTGCAATCGTAAGAACTTCAGGGGTACGGTTATTGCCATTACCGGCAGTGCCGGGAAAACGGTCGTTAAAGAGTGGATGGCCGATATAATGGGATCAGTCAGATCGGTAATCAGAAGCCCGAAAAGTTATAACTCCCAGCTCGGCGTTCCGCTTTCGGTCTGGAAGTTGAGTGATGATTACGATACCGGGATCTTTGAGGCGGGTATATCACGTAAGGGCGAGATGAAGAAGCTGCTGTCAGTAATAGACCCCGACATTGGAGTAATTACAAATATCGGCGATGCCCACAATGAGAATTTTACAGACAACGGCAGTAAAGCCGCCGAGAAGCTGATTCTCTTCAGGAACTGCTCATCCATTGTCTATTGCCGCGACTACGAAGTTATCAGGGAAACAATCGGGAATGACCCGAAACTCTCTTCGAAAAAAATAGCGGACTGGTCCTTTCATTTCAAAAAGGCGGCATACTTCATAACGAGGTCAGAGACGGACAACAGGCAGACATTACTTAAAATAAAGCATGGAAAGGATGAAAGCAGCTTTGTTATACCATTTACCGACCGGGCATCTGTCGAGAATGCTGTTACAGTAGCAGTAACATGCCTTTATTCGGGTATCGGCGAAGATATAATCCGGAAAGGACTTGCTAACCTGGTTCCTGTAGCAATGAGGATGGAGATAAAGGCAGGAATAAACGGTTGCATGCTGATAGAAGACTATTATAATTCTGATCCCGGATCTCTTAACATGGCGCTGGAATACCTTGCAGCACAAAATAATCCCAGAAAAGCCCTTATTCTGTCAGACTTTATCCAAACAGGGAGGGATGAGGCAGAATTGTACAGGCAGGTTGGTTCCCTTGTGAAAAAGACAGGAATAGAAAAGTTCATCGGGATAGGAGAGGCCATAACCCGGAACAGCAGGTATTTCCCTGATGGAAGCAGGTTTTATCATTCAACTGATGAATTTGTTCTCAGGCATGCCTTCTCTGAATTCAGGGACGAGATAATACTTCTTAAGGGAGCCAGGGTTTTTGAATTTGAAAGGATCGGGCAACATCTTGAACAGCAGGTTCATCAGACTGTGCTCGAGATAAATCTCGATGCCATAACGCAGAATCTGAACTCCTACAGGCAGTATCTTGATCAGGGTACAAGGATCATGGCAATGGTCAAGGCTTTTGCCTATGGCGCCGGCCCATCGGAGATCGCCTCGCTTCTTGAATATCACCGGATCGATTACCTGGCGGTGGCATATGCCGATGAGGGTGTTGAACTAAGGCAGGCCGGAGTCACTTTACCGATTGTTGTTATGAATCCTGAAACCTCAGCCTTCAATGTGATGATTAAGTACAACCTTGAACCTGAGATTTACAGCCTTTCGCTTCTTCATAAGTTTTCAGACGCTGCATCAAGGAATGGTCTTGTTCAGTATCCTGTACATATAAAAATTGACTCAGGGATGCATCGTCTTGGCTTTATGCCTGAAGAGACCGGAATGCTTATAAGTGAGTTGAAAGGTATAAGTTCTCTGAAGATTGTGTCTGTTTTCTCACATCTCGCCGCAAGTGAAGATGCCTCTCTGGATGACTTTACAAGAAAGCAGGCTGGCGCTTTCGTTTCAGTGACAGACAGGATTCGGGAGGCTACAGGCTCAGGCTTTCTTCGCCACATATTGAATTCTGCAGGCATTATAAGATTTCCTGAATACCAGTTCGAGATGGTAAGACCGGGCATAGGCCTTTACGGGATTAACAGCTCTGGCAAACTCCAATTGAGACCGGTTGGCCGTTATCTGACATTGATATCCCAGGTAAAAAAAATCCCGGGAGGAGAGCCTGTCGGCTACGGATGCGCTGATGTGTCTGACTCCGGAAGATCAATTGCGATCCTGCCCGTAGGATATGCTGACGGACTCGACAGGAAGCTTGGGAACAGGAAAGGATCTCTGTATATCTCCGGAAAGAAGGTCCCTATCATTGGAAATGTCTGCATGGATATGTGTATGGCCGATGTAACCGGTCTGAATGTGAAAGAGGGGGATGAGGCCGAGATATTCGGTGAGAATATAAAAGTTGAAGATATGGCGCGCAATTGTGAAACGATCCCATATGAGATACTGACATCTATTCCTTCGAGGGTAAAGAGAGTGTTCTACAGGGAATAGATCAGCCCAGCTCACTTATCCGTTCAAGCCTGTGACAGTCGAGGATCATTATCTTTCTTCCTTCAATTGCAATTATCTCCTCCGCTGCAAGATTTGCAAGAGTCCTTATCGCATTTGAGGTCGTCATATTCGAGAGGTTTGCAATATCCTCCCTTGAGAGGTAAACATTTATAGTTTTGCCGTCAGTATCAAAGCCGTAAGTGTCTTTCAATACAAGAAGCGATTCCGCGAGGCGTCCCCTTATATGTTTTTGTGTCAGCGATACGGTACGGTTGCCGGAAAAGACAAGCTCAATTGCAAGGATTCTCATAAACAATATTGCCAGCTCAGGGTTTCTCCGGATAATTCTGAAAACACATTCTTTCTCAAAGATACAGATGGCGGAATCTTCTATGGCTACTGCAGAGGCACTATATATGCTTTCGGCAAAGATCGCCCTGTATCCTATAAAACCCTGGGGCCGGGTCATTCTCAGTATCTGCTCCCTTCCTCCGACACCCTCTTTGAATATCTTTACTTTTCCTGAAGCAAGACATATTAGTCCATGTGGCTTTTCACCCTCCTTGACAATAAGTTCACCCTTCTTGTATAGTGCGTATGTATGATGCTGTACAAGAGTCTCTCTGTCCTTTTCGGGCAGAATTTTGAAAACAGCGTGAGGTCCCTCGATGCAGAATTCTATATACGGGTTCTTGAATTGCATAGTTAAGATATGTTAAATAACATATCAAAGTTAGCAATCATTTTTTACAATATTCTGAATTAACATTTTTTAACATATTCAATTACAGATACTTGTAACGTTTTATATGACAGAAAATTGCTTTTTGAGAAGTAGTGATATTTCGCAAAACAATGAATGGATCATATCTCTATAAAGAATTGCAAGGATCAAAAAGGGGCAGTTTTAATATTTCGCCACAAGGGGCATCCTTCTGCCGGCGCCGAATGCTTTTGAAGAGATCCTGAGAATAGGTGGTGCCTGGTACCGTTTGTATTCATTTGAATTTATCATTCTGATAACGCGCGAAACAACATCTCTGTCATATCCTGAAGCTATGATTTCTGAAGGGGGTTTTTGCATCTCAATGTAAAGGTGAAGGATTGAATCGAGTATTTTGTATTCAGGCAGGGAATCAGTATCGTACTGGTCGGGACGCAATTCGGCCGACGGCGGCTTAGAGATAATATTCCGGGGTATTACTTCGGTCTCACGATTTATATATTCAGCGAGCCTGTAAACATCGGTCTTGTAAACATCGCCTATTACTGAAAGGCCTCCGGCCATATCGCCATATAGTGTCCCATAGCCAACGGCAGCCTCGCTCTTATTAGAGGTGTTAAGAAGAATATAGCCAAATTTATTTGAATAAGCCATAAGAAGTATAGCCCTGATCCTGGCCTGGATATTCTCCTCTGTAACGTCTGCAGGATGGTTGCTAAATATCTCAGCAAGCGATTCTTCGAAAGCCGTAAAGGGCTTTTCTATACTGATTATTTCATGTTTCACACCGAGGGTAAGTGTGAGCTTAACGGCATCCGTTACCGAATGGTCCGATGAATATCGGGATGGCAGAAGCAGGGCGCTGACATTTTCCCTGCCAAGTGCAGCTTCCGCAAGACAGAGACAAACTGCAGAATCTATCCCTCCCGAAAGGCCAAGAACAGCCTTTTTGAAATTCATCTTCCCGAAATAGTCCCTGATACCTGTAACAAGGGCTTTATAAATTAGTTCAATCTCGTTTGGTTTCCTGTAAGGCCTGCTTGCACTGGCTGAGATACACTCCTCCAGATCAATTGTCATAACGCTCTCCTCAAAAAAGGGAAGCTGCTCTGCTATATGGCCGTCAGGGGAGACAATCACAGAAGCGCCATGGAAGATAAGCTCTGTATTTGCTCCTGTCTGATTTACATCAATTACCGGCAGATGATATTTTTTTGCTTTGTTTATAAAGATATTGTGTCTTGTCTCTATCCTGGAATAGGAGAAGGGTGAGGCGGAGATATTAATTACAAGATCGGGATTTTGTTTTGCGAGCTCATCCATTGGCGATATAGTGTACAGCCTCGATTTTTCAAACTCATTTTCGAAAGGCTGCTCGTCCCAAAGATCCTCGCATATTGTCAGGGCTATCCTCTTTGAGCCCAGGGTGAAAACAGAAAATGATCTTTCGGGTTCGAAATAACGGTATTCATCGAAAATGTCATAGGTGGGCAGAAGTGCTTTTCGTGCGGTGAAGAGGACCTTGCCTTCAGAAAGGAGCAGTGCCGAGTTGTACAGTTTCTTACCCTCGCTGTTTTTATTAAGCGTTGGTGCACCCACAATTGCCGCTATTCCGGTACACTCCCTGGCAATCAGTTCTACTGAAGCTTCACATTTCCTTACAAAATCAGCATGATCGAGAAGGTCGAGAGGAGGATATCCCGGTACCGACAGCTCTGAGAATATCACAAGCTGAGAACCATCGCGTTTTGCCGTTCTTATGGCAGAACAGATTAGCTCCCGGTTCTTTTCGAAATTGCCGATATGAAAGTCAAGCTGTGCAATACTGATCTTCATCCTGTTGCGGATTAAAAATTTACGCCAAGCCTGAAGCGGACAATATTTTGTGCGATCTTGTCACTTGGCTGACCCTGATTCGCATAATCTTTCGTAATATCTATGAAATTATTTTCGTAGCCGATACCGATAACAAGGGCTGTGTTCCCTCCAAGGGAGTATTCAATTCCTGTCATGATATGATATGACATAGTGAACGGATTAATCTCCTTTGTTGCAGTCTCCTTTAATATTGAATGCGACGGGATATCAATTTTCCCGCTGACCATAATTTTCGGATCCAGTCCGATATCTGTGAAAAATGTAAGATACCCGATCTGGTTTGATTCGAATCTGAGTCCTAGAGGTATATCAATATACTGGATTTTGTAATTAATCACCTCACCGGGATTCACTTTTGTCGTAAAGTTATTGAAGACCATCAGTATTGTATCTGAATGATGAAGATTTCCTCCCGCGTTTAGAAGACTTATCCCGGTTGAGAAAGAGTAGTTTTTTGAGAAATATTTATTGAAGGTCATTCCAAAGTTGAACCCTGCCCGTGAGCCTTCGTTCACTGTGAGCTTTGTATCGGATGAGAACCAGCATATCAGAGGATCGGCAAAAACCCCGAATTTAATGTTTTGTCCGTAAAGCCCTGTAAGTGAAATTACTGACATCGTGGCAGTAAGAATTATCGACCTGAATGAAACTCTGTTACACTTGATTCTCATTGTCCTCAGTATTTGCCTTAAAATGGATTCAGAAATTAGTTACTTGTTATCATGTGTAAAAATAACAAATATTAACCGAAGTTATTGTGCAGAGGACTTTAGTTGGAAGATTGTTTTCTAGTATCTATTTTTACCCTATAAATTGAAACAGTGATGAAGAAGACTTTGCTTTTGTCAATTTCGGTTATTTGTATTTTATTATTCAGCACCTCATGCCACAGAGACATCTATGATGTTAATGTTTCCGGAATTAAGCTGAATATAAGTGTTAAAAGGCTTGAACAGGATCTCTTCAGGATAAGTCCAGGGCACATTACTGACAGCATCAGCTATCTCAGAATGAAGTATGATGGATTTATGAAATACTTTGGCTATGTTTTAAATATCGGGGAGCCCGGCGATTCGGCATGGAATAGCGGACTTGTTAATTTCTGTACTGATAAGCAGAACTACGAGATCTATCTTGCAACTGATGCGGTTTTCCACAGCTTGCAGAAAACCGAAGATGGAATTACTGATGCGTTCAGACATTACATATATTACTTCCCTGATAAAAAAATACCAGGTGTATTTACCTGCATAACCGGATTCAACAACAGTATTATAATTGGTGATTCGGTACTTGCCATTGGTCTTGACAGATACCTGGGGACGGAAAGTAAGTTTTACCCTCAGCTCGGGTTATATAAATATCAGATCGCCCGGATGAAGCCTGAAAACATTGTTCCCGATTGCATGTATGCATGGGCATCTTCCGAATGGAACTCTAAGGATATGCATTATGTTCAGGATAATGTCCTTGCAGATATGATTCATGAAGGCAAGCTTCTCTTTTTTGTCAAATGCATGCTTCCCCGGGTATCAGATAATTTAATATTCGGCTTTACCAGGGAGCAGCTTGAGTTTTGCAAAAAGAATGAGGGAAGAATGTGGATGTATTTTGTAGAGAATAGCCTTTTGTTCAGTAAAGATCAGCTTACAAGGAAAAAGCTTATCGGTGAGGCTCCTTTCACAAGCTATTTCTCGACAGAATCTCCGGGACGTGCCGCAGCCTGGGTTGGCTTCAGGATTGTAGAATCGTACATGTCGCAGCACAGTGAGATAACACTTGACAGGCTAATGGCCGATCCGGATATACAGTCGATATTTGAAAATGCAAAATACAGACCTTCGGGCGGTCAGTAGAAATAAAAAAAGGGCTCTTCAGAAGGCCCTTTTATTTTTTCATTAATTTTTATACTACTCAGGATGAATAGCTTCAACCGGACAAACATCAGCACATGCTCCGCAATCGGTGCATACATCAGGATTAATTTTATAGATATCACCTTCTGAAATTGCTTCAACCGGACACTCGTCAATGCATGTTCCGCAAGCAGTACAATCATCATTAATTTTGTAAGCCATTTCTATAATTTTTAAGTTGTGTTAATTACATTGAGGGTACAAAAATACCCAATTTTTTTAATTTTTAAAATATATTAAGAAAAGGTTGAAGGCAGAAAATCTACATTCAGTTATCTCTCAGAAAATTAACCGCAAGCCAACACATGTTGGCTACACCTGTTACCAGCCCCTCCTCGTCTATATCAAAATCGGGCGAGTGCAGGTTTTTCATTTCAGTTCCGCTCTTCCTTATTCCTGCCCTCAGATAAAGCGAAGGGAAAGACTCGGTAAAAAATGCAAAATCCTCCGAGCTCATTCTGGTCTGAAAGGTTTCAACATTTTCTTTCCCAAGAAGTTCACCGCTAAGAGAGATAGCCCTTGAGGTAAGCTTCTCATCATTAATAAGTACAGGATATCCATCAACAATACGTACAACTATCGTCACACCTGATTCTTTTGCAACATCCCCGGATACTTTTCTTATTATCTGTTTTGCCTCTTTCCTCCATTTTTCATCAAAGGTTCTGAAGGTTCCTGCTATCTCAACTTTTTCCGGTATTACATTAGTGGCCCCATCGCCGCGAATGTGTCCAATGCCGAGTACAGTCGGAATGTTATTTTCCTTTTGCTTTGCGGCAATTGTCTCCTTAAGGGCAACTATAAGTCTGGAAGCAATAAGAATCTGATCGGTCGAAGCACCGGGAAGTGCTGCATGGCCACCTTTCCCAATTACGGAAAGATATATTTCATCGCTCGACGCCATATATTTCCCTGCCTTATAGCCAACCTTTCCGGTCTCCAGTTCAGGAAGTACATGCTGGGCAAGGATTATCTCCGGCCGGGGATTATTAAATGCACCCGATTCAATCATGAGCCTGGCGCCACCCGGTGCGAGCTCCTCTCCCGGCTGAAAGATAAGGAGAATGGTTCCCGCGAACTTATCCCTGAGGCCATTGAGAAGCCTGGCTGACCCCATAAGCATCGCAAGATGGGCATCATGGCCGCAGGCATGCATCCTGCCGGGTTTCAGGCTCTTATATGGAGTTTCATTCCTTTCATTTACCGAAAGAGCGTCCATTTCGGCCCGTAATGCTATTATCCTGCCGCCGGGCAGGGAACCATTTATCTCTCCAATGATGCCTGTACCTGTATTTTTGCGATAGCTGATCCCGTTCTCCTCAAGAAAGGAACAGATGAAGGCCGAAGTCTCAAATTCTTCAAATGAGAGTTCGGGATTCATATGAAAATGCCTTCTTAACCTTATAATTTCGGCTTTTATCCCGCCGGATCCCGACAGGATTATATCTTTAATATTATCCATCATCTGAAATTAATTCTAAAAGTCAAGACTGAAGGAAAGATAGAAAATCCTTGGAAGCAAATATCCGTTTTCAATCCCCCATGCCCAGTCGGCCCTGACGAAATATCCCAGTATCTGTGCCCTGCCGCCCACGCCAAAGCCTTCAACTATCGGCTGTCTGTTTGTGTCGAGTGTCACCTCAATAGGTCCGTTTTTTATAACCTGGCTGTCGTAGGCATTCTCTCCCGACCAGGGAGATTTTCCCGACCATGCTGTTCCTATATCACCAAATCCGACAAACTGCAGACTGTTGAGAAAATTTGAACGGAAGGGATGACCAGCGATGAACCTTACAAAGGGCCATCTTAGCTCGCTGTTTATCAGGGCGAAGCTATTGCCGTTCCTCACATTCTGCCTGAATCCCCTCATGTTTGTTGCAATTGCCTGGAACCCATAGTTATATTTTGTACTTACAGGGATTGAAGTATCGAACATTGGAGTGCTGCTGAAGAGAGTACCCATCCAGTTGTCGACACCGCCGAGGTAGTAGATAAGCCTTGTAGGTCCGTAGGATGTGCTTGCAGCGATCCTGTTAGCCCAGATCAGATCGTGAGTGATTCTCAGATAGTACCTGAAATCTGCACCGATAACTATCATGTCAGATTTCTGCTTGAGCTGGTTGTAATACTCGCCGAAAATTTTAAAGCGCATGCCATTATAGATATTGATACTCTTCTTCCTTGTGTTATCATAAATGACTTCTCCCTTGAGTCCTACCCAGTTTCTGATCTTGTCAGGAGCGCTAAGCGAAGCAGCATCCGTTGATAGTGTGACATATCTGTCAAACCTGTAGAAAACAGTTCCTTTTAATGCAAGAACGGGTGAGAATGGTTTTGACCACGACATATAGAAGTTATCGCTGTGAATCTTGCTCATGCTCGAATCGGTAGAGCTGTCGAACGTCTGGCGATGATAGATAAACTGCTTATCGAATTTCCCTTTCAGGTTCTCAACACTGAGAAGGTATTCGTTGCTGTCAAAATTACCCGCAAACCTGAAGCCTGCAGTGATCTTGTAATTTTCGAATAGATCCAGTACTCCGATCCGGGTATAGAGGTTCAGTCCGGGATTAAAATATGGTGCACCTCCGTTATATGCCTGGTAGGAATTATTCAGGAAACTGAAATCAATCTGAGCGGCGAGGTAATTATTGTAAAAGGATGTCTGGTAGTTCTGTTGTTCTGGCAGGGCAAGTTTTCCCGTATCGAGATCAATGTCCATATAATCCTTTCTCCAGAGCTGCTCATAATAGTTTTGTTTTTCCTTTTCGAAAATATAGTGATTAATATTTATGGGCTCATTCTTTACGTAATATTCATAGAGAGGCTTTTTAAGGGTATCCCTGCGCTTCCTGTCCTCGGTAATAAGCCATTCCCTCAGCTGCTCGATGCTGTCTGCCCTGTGAAGTAGCCGGGTTTGTTCTTTTCTGAAAGTACTGAGCCTTATATCCTTGTCATTAATTTTTTCAGATTCCGACTGATTGCCTTTCCTTACATAATACCTGCCTTTATTAAAAACGATCTCACCATATGAATCATAACCGTTTACAACATCATGACTCAGTACGTTCCTGTCGTAATTTGTGACAGGAACCGATTTAATATGGTAACTATAGTGAGTGGCCGTATCAATAAAGCTTACAGCGCTGTCAAATTTTGCCGTAAACCTGTTCATGACTCCATTATTGTTACCGATATAGGAAAGAGCGTTTTTCCCGGTGCTTACCGGCTGGAACCTGTCGTTGTACTGTCCTTCGCTGAGTCGTGTAAGGTAGTTTGGCCTTTTTGTCAGATCGTATGTGAATAAGTCGAATGTATTGGAGAGCTTTTCATAAGGATTTCCCGTATTTGAAAGCGTATCTGAAAGCCGGTTTGAAGAAAAAACTATTTCCCCGGGTGAATTCTTAAGAAATGCCGGATTTAGATCATCAGCAAGATCCCGGGTTATCTGCTCATTTGTACCACTGGCTATCGTATGAATAAATATATCAGTAATCCCATCCTTTACAGCTGAGAAAACGAGCTTATCCCCTTCGGGTGCATAGGAGAAATCGAGAACCTTGTCGAAGTACAGGAGCAGTCTGTTTTCTGTCTTTTTTTCATTTGTCCTGTAGAAATAAAGCCTTAGCTGTGCATTCTCTTCATTTATATAAGTAAGTATCTTTCCGTTCGGATGCCATGCAAGGACAGGGTAAGTATTATCGGTCTTATGTTCATATTTAGGCTCGGCCCTGAAGATTATCCTGGATTTTTCCGTAGCCTTATCGTAGAGCCAGATCCTCTTCCTGCCCCAGTCGTTGGTTACGTATGCAATATACTTATTGTCCGGACTTATCTTAACCTGCTGAATTATCTGGTCTTTCTTCGATTTTTTTATTGTTTTTGGTGAATCGGCAAGGTTGTCTTTATCCTCAGAGAATTCATTTGCATAGTACTTTCTCCAGTCGTTCTCCAGGTCCTTAAGCTTTTCTCCGATAACGTAAAGGAAGCCATCATTGATATTCTTATATACTTTTGTAAGATAGATTATATTTGGAATAAGGGGATCGCCATACTGCTTCCCAATGAATCTCCAGAATGACATTCCGGCATATGTTGCGTCGTCATATTCGAGATGGGACATCTTCTTGTACTTACCGCTTTTGAATCCATCTTTCACCCTGTTTTCGGCGGTGTAATCCCATCCGTATGCCACATAATTCACCAGGCCATTCATGTACCAGTCGGGTAT
>JBBIIS010000039.1:0-20948 GCA_037446375.1 Bacteroidota bacterium
GAAGCAGCAGTACGTTATTAGCCCCTGGTTGGATCCCACAATGAGGGATACTTACGACAATCTGATGAAATGGCTTGAAATATTTAATAAATGCGGCGATCTGTGCAATAAAAGCGGCATGAAATTCGGCTACCATAATCACGACTTTGAATTCAGCCAGAAGCTTAAGGATCAGAAGATATTTGACCTTATGATGAAAAACATTGATCCGGGGAAAGTGGTAATACAGCTTGATATTGGTAACCTTTACAATGGAGGCGCTGTGGCTCTTGATGTGGTAAACCAGTTCCCAAACAGGTTTGAGATCATCCATGCCAAGGATGAAATAGAATCGAAGGAGGCAAAGGGAGAGAAATATGAAAGCTGCGTCCTTGGTGAAGGAATTGTCAATGCACAGAAGGTAATTGACCTCACGACAAAGATCGGCGGAACCAAGGTTTATATAATCGAACAGGAGTCGTACCAGGGAAAAACACCGTTAGAGTCTGCAAAAGCAGATCTTGAGGTTATGAAGAAGTGGGGATACTTATAGGCTTAAAGGCATAAAGGCCCAACGGCGCAGAGGCAGGAACAAGAATTTATATTGGTTTCTGATATATCCTGTATCTGCGCAGCGGCTTTGCATTGAGCTTGTTTATTGCATTGTTCATTGGCGCGTTATCCTCAAGGACATAGTTAATTTCAAGGAAGGTATCAGGGGTATAAAGCGATTCATATAGCGCCCTGTAAAGCAGGCTGTCTATGCCTTTCCCATGATATTCCGGTAATACTCCAAGGGCAAAGAGCCTGTAGTTCCTGAGCCTGGAAAGCCCTGTAATAAGCTTTATCCATCCAAAAGGAAGAAGTGAGCCGTTCATTCCTTTCAATATAGTATTTACATCGGGTATGGTGATGGCGAAACCAACGGCTCTTCCGTTATTATCCTCTGCAAATATCACACCTCTGGCATGTATTATCGGTCTGAGATCCCTTGCTATTGCTTCAGCCTCTTCCTTTGTAACTGATGTATAACCCCAGTTATCGATCAGGCTTAGATTTGAAAGTTCAATAATCCTGGCGACCTCTTCATCATAATTTTCCATATCGACCTGACGGGTCCTTATACCATACCTTGTTGCGACGTCATTAGTCAAGGTAAGTATTCTGTCAGGGATTTCATATCCCTCCTTTACAGAGATATAATAGACAAGAAGATCCTTTATCTTTTCAAGGCCATACGAGGTTATATGCTTTATATAGGACTCAGGATTATAGGGTGCCAAAACCGTTGGGGAGGGTGTGAACCCTTCGATCACAAGGCCCCATTCCTGTGACACGAAACTCCAGGGACCACGCATAAATTTCATTCCTTTGGAGATCAGCCACGACCTTGCCGCGTCAAGGAGAAGCGATGAGCACTCCTTATTGTCAATACACTCAAAATATCCGAAAAGCCCTATCTGCTCTCTCCACATCTCCAGGGCAATATTATCTGTAAATGCAGCTATTCTGCCGATGACCCTTTTGCCATCCTCAAGAAGAAAAAGGGCATATTCGAGATGGTCGAGAGTAGGATTTTTTTCCCTGTTGAACTGACCGTATATTTCAGATTTGAGAGGGGCCACCCATACCGGATCATTTTTATAAAGGGAATAAGGGAGGTCAATAAATTTCTTCAGCTGTCGTCGGGATGAAACTACTGAGATCTTCATGCTGCAGGGTTTAGTGTTGCTAATATTGAATCAGGTCTGTCAACAGGGGCAATGCCGGATTTTTATGATCCAAATTAATTATAATTTTTGTTTGACGCGCAACATAGCTCTTATTTCATAATTGATGTAAAAAGAAAAGTCCCGCAGAACGCGGGACTCACCTAACCCTAAAACCATGAATTGATAACTCTGTGCTCAGAACGAGCGTATGAAGATCTTTTTTATTTTTTGTCTGACTGAGGCTGAGCCTCTTTGCCTCCCTCAATATATTTTTTCTGTTCGTCTGTGAGAATATTCATCATCTTCTGTCTGTGATCATCCATCATTTTCTGCAATTTAGCCATATTCTCTTCCCTGAATTTTGTCATCTCATCCATATTATGATCTCTCAGATCGGCAATCTCTTTCTTCTGCTTGTCGGTGAGGTTCGGAATATTGTTCATCATCATCATGCCCTTCATTCGCGGACCGAATCCCGGATTATTCATCATCCCCTGACGACCAAACCCCTGTCCATTCATCATGCCCGGTTGGCCCTGACCCATGAAGTCCTGGCCTCCATGTCTGAAATTACCACCCCATGGACCCCTGTGAAAATTACCCGGCCTCATTCTCTGCATCATGCCATACATATGCATTTTTATTGCATCATTACGCAGATCCCTTCTGTTCCTGTGGTGAGAACAACTGCTGGCAAGGATCATTACTGCCAGAAGTGCAACTGATATTTTAACTGATGTTTTCATAACCATATTATTAAAGATTACTTTGGCTTCTTCCCTTTTTGCTTTTCACAATAGACAGTCAAAAAGCAGCTTTCATTCCAGGAGGATAAAAATTTAACAAATTATTAACCATTAGGGACCAGTATATGAGTTTCCATATGAACGCTTTCACTTTTGACACTCCCTGTGAGAAGACTGGGCAGAGAGTGCGTTTAGCAGCCAGAATGGTCATACATATTTAAAAAAGCGCTATCTTTTCTGAAAATAATTTTGTGAGAATCAGATAAACATTTAAATAGCAATAAAATGAAAAGGTTTTTGATTATCGGCATTGTTCTCCTGGCAATTGCTTCCCAGGCTTGTAAAAAAGAGAGTAAGATGGATTCTTTTATAAGCAAGCTGATGGGTAAAATGACAACAGAAGAAAAGATAGGTCAGCTTAACCTTACTATTTCCGGTGGATTTACGACAGGAGTAATGGTAAATGAGGATGTTCAGAAAAAGGTAAAAGCTGGAGAGATAGGAGGGATTCTAAATAGTTTTTCAGTGTCGTCTATGAAGGCGATACAGGAGCTTGCCGTCAAAGAGTCACCAAATAAAATTCCGGTTCTTTTCGGGATGGATGTGATCCACGGCTATAAAACTGTATTCCCTATCCCTCTTGCAATGTCATGCTCATGGGATCCGGAAAGGCTCGAAAAAGCAGCAAGGATAGCCGCAACAGAGGCCACAGCAAATGGTGTATGCTGGACTTACTCACCCATGGTTGATATTGCACGTGACCCAAGATGGGGAAGGATAGCCGAAGGCTCTGGTGAAGATCCATGGCTTGGCTCGAAGATTGCCGCTGCTGTGGTCAGGGGATACCAGGGTGAAGACCTTGCTGCCGATAATACAATGATGGCATGCGTTAAGCATTTTGCACTTTATGGAGCCGCAGAGGCAGGCCGTGACTATAATACCGTTGACATGAGCAGGGTCTCGATGTACAATTATTATCTTCCTCCCTATAAGGCTGCCGTTGATGCAGGAGCTGGGAGTGTAATGACCTCTTTCAACGTTATTGACGGAGTTCCCTCCACAGGCAACAGATGGCTGCTGACAGAGCTTCTCAGGAACCAGTGGGGATTCAAGGGATTTGTGGTGACAGATTATACAGCCACAAATGAAATGATCAACCATGGCATGGGTAATCTGCAGGAGGTTTCAGCACTCGCTCTCAAGGCAGGAACAGACATGGATATGGTAGGGGAAGGGTTCCTTACGACCCTAAAGAAGTCACTTGATGAGGGAAAGATCACTCTTGAGGAAATTAATACCGCATGCAGAAGGGTACTCGAGGCAAAATACAAGCTGGGCCTTTTCGATGACCCTTTCAGGTACATGAATGAGGAGAGATCAGCAAAAGTGCTGATGACACCTGAAAGTGTGAAGTTTGCAAGGGAGATGGCAGAAAGATCCATTGTCCTGTTAAAGAACGAAAAGAATATCCTTCCGCTTAAGAAATCCGGAACTATAGCTGTTGTAGGCCCGCTAGGCGACAGCAAGAGTGATATGAGCGGAACATGGGCATTCCTTGGTGATCAGAAGGTTATTTCAACGATCAGGGAAGGAATCGAAAATGTTGGTGGAAATAAAGTCAGGGTCGTATACTCAAAGGGTTCTGAATTATCCGATAACCCCGGCATGGATAACACATTCAATCCGCTAGGCATGGCAGGTGATAAAAAAGGTGAAAAAAAGTCACCTGAAGCTATGATCAGGGATGCTGTATCTGTAGCATCAAATGCCGATGTTGTAATAGCCGTTCTTGGAGAAGCATCGGCCTGGTCGGGAGAGGCCTCAAGCAGGTCAGATATCAGTATTCCTGCTCCACAGGAAAAGCTGTTAAAGGCTCTTGTTTCAACAGGGAAGCCTGTTGTAGTGGTTCTTATAAACGGCCGCCCCCTTACCCTTGGATGGGAAAATCAAAATGCGAGCACCATTCTGGAGGCATGGGCAGGAGGCAATGAATCGGGAAATGCAGTGGCTGATGTTCTTTTTGGCGATTATAATCCTTCAGGAAAGCTTACAACAACATTCCCACTGACAGTCGGCCAGATACCAATATACTATAACCATCTTAACACAGGTCGCCCTGCGGATCCGAAAAACAAATTCACTTCAAAATACCTTGATATACCGAACGACCCGCTCTATCCTTTTGGATATGGTCTTAGCTATACTTCATTCACATACGGAGAGATAACTCTGAATAAAACTGAATTAAAAGGCAATGAGACACTTACAGTAACTGTTCCTGTCACGAACTCAGGAACATATCCTGGTGAAGAGGTTGTACAGCTTTATATCTCAGACCCGGTGGCTTCAATATCAAGGCCTGTAAAGGAGCTTAAAAATTACAAAAAGCTCATGCTTCAGCCAGGCGAGACAGTGAATGTAGAATTGAATGTGACTCCGGAGGACCTGAAATTCTATAACAGCGATCTGAAGTATGACTGGGAGCCAGGCGATTTTATAATCTATGCCGGTACAAACTCACGTGACGTAAAGAGCGCTAAGGTTACCTGGAACAAATAAAAGGGAAAAGGTCACATTGATTTGAAAAAATCGCTGTGGCTCTTTTCAAGATCCGCAAGTGAGGGGAAAGGATAGTATATTATATTGTCCCTCGATCCAAGGTAAAAACCGCTTTCGATAGTCTGGTAATATAGTTTTCCAGTATGGAAGCGCTGCACTGTCTTCATCTGTTTTTTCTCCTCGCTCCTTATTATATCGAGGCAATCTCTCAGATGCGAGACGGATCCATAAGGAAGGTACTCCTCTGATCCATAGAACGGATTATCGGCCAGGTCGTCGATCTTAAGATCAGCAAAAAACAGCTTTGGGAGACGGAGGGGTAGCGACCCGTCTGTAAGAGCTTTAAGAAATGCATCCGGAGCAAGGTTGCTTGCCACCTGTGTTGTTACCGGGCAAAGCTCCTGGTACAGGTGCATATCTCTCCCTGTACTTATCGCTTTGTCGTAAGAACTTCTGGCGATACGCAGTATATGACCCTGGTCGGAAGTAATATAGAGATCCTTAATTGCAGAAAATGGGATGAACTCAAGAACACGGTATATTGAGAGGTACACTGTGCTTTTTGGCTTCCCGTCTGGTTTCACGACGCAGCGCGAATTGAAATATTCACTGCTGAACATCGGCATTACCTGTTCAAAATCGAGTCCGAAGAATATGAACTGGCTCCTGTTGCATTTTTTTGTGCCGGTAGCCATATACTGGCCGAATTCTGCAGGGGGAAGCATGGAACCTATCAATGCTTCAGGCGTGATTGAAAGGTAAAGATATTTACTCATCGCAAATGAATTTAAGCAATTCCAATTAACGCGGCAGGTAATCTATGCTTCTATATCAAATTTACGAAATTGAAATTTGAAAGTCAAGTAATTATAGTGTCTTTAAAATCCTTCAGTGGCAATATTCCATCCTTCAATCTGAAGTAAAGGAGCTTCCCCGTTCAGGTCATCGTTAAAGAATTCAACCTTGACTTTCCGTTTTTCACCTGGCAGCATCGAAAAATAGTTGTCATCCCAGAGGACCGGGGTAACTAGTTCTCCGGTGGTTTTCCTTAATAATTTAGGATTAATTGCGAAGGCAAGATTCTTTGAAGGGTTCTTAATTTCAAGTAAAAATGAAGATTTCCCGTCTGCGGTCCCGATGGTCGATTTTTTTACTTTCAGCTTAACCTTTGGAAGATTATTTAATGCAGTGAAATCTGCCTTTTCATCACCCTTATCAGAGAGCCAGTAAAAGTTAGATGAGATCACCTTTCCCTTTTTATCAGCGAGTACCAATTTTAAAAAATAAACTCCGGTTAGTTCTTTGGGCCATCCATCGAGAATAATTTTACGGCTTTCATCAGATTTCACATCCGTGACAATCTCTTTTGAATATTTAAGCTTCATATCATAATCGTAGATTTTTGCAGTCACCTTCAGCTTATTGAAATCAGAAAAGAACCCGTTTACTATGTGTATGGAACTATTGTCGTATGAATACTGAATATGGAGTTTCTCGCATGCTTTTTTAGTTGCATATAGTGATCCGTTGGGGGTAAAGAAATAATCGTAGAACTGCCAGTAAAGCTTTGGCCAGGCAGAGTTGTACATCCAGTAGATTATCCCGCTTGAAAAATATTTGTTCCCTGCGTATGCCTCAAACATGGCCCGTGTTGCTTCATATTGCAGTACCTGAGATTTCATTATATACTCCTCAAGGGCTTGAGGCTCCCCATATCTGGATTTCAGAGCTTCACGGGAATATGGATAAAAGGCCTTATGAAGCCTTATGTCCCACGACTTCCCAATCGGCCACAGATCCTCAGCAGGCATCATTTTCTTCATGCTTTCAAGCGGGGCCATCTGTTCACCGGAGGGCCCTGCTTCAGTATTGAATTCAAGCTTTGTATACCAGTAAGATGGAGGATTGTAGGCATAAACCTTCGGATAAGGCCCCATCCACAGGCCTGTTCTCCCGGCAATGGAGCTTGAATCCCGCGTTGCTGAGGATTGGTAAGGCCTTGTGCCGTCCTTTTCGTTTAAGACCTGGATATAAATTTTCTCAACATTGGCAGGCGGATAATTGTCACTGCCATAAAGCCAGTCAAATACTGAAGGATGATTTCTTAGTCTCACTATCTGGTCCTTCCAGCTTTCTTCCGCTATTGATGTGATATGAGGTGTCCATTTGTTCCAGTTCTCCCAGGTACTGCAGCAGCACCATCCGACCATCACCAGGATCCCTTCAGAGTCGCATTTGTCAAAAATATAATCAGGTCCCCTGGGAGCCTCCATTCTCAGGGCATTAAGCCCCATATGTTTAAGATACATAAGATCAATATCAATGCGCCTTTCAGAAGGCCGGAGCATCATATCCTCAACATATCCTCCTCCTCTTATTACAATATCCTTACCGTTTACCTGGAAGATCCTTGTAAGCTTTTTGTCGAAGCTATTCATCCGTGAAGTTATCTCACGGATGCCAAAGCGGACATTCTTTATGTCAGAAATTTTCCCGTTCACCTCAAACTTAAGACTGAGGTCGTAAAGGTTTGGAATACCCATAGTGTAAGGCCACCAGAGCCTTGGATCTGAGATCTCAAGCTTACTGAAACTTTCCGGACCTGCAGAATATAGTATCGTTTCATTTGGTGCCAGGGTTATCTGCTGAGAGAACGTTATATTTTCAATCTTCCCGCTTAAAGTGCCGGTGATTTTTTCTGAACTGTTATTCCTTAGCTCAGCTGATATTGTAAGCCTTGCCTTATCGGCCCGAGGAAGGTTGAGCTTTGTAATAACCCTTGGGTTTTCAACTGAAACAATACCTGTTGTATGTATATACATATCATACCATATTCCCATTCCCCGGTCCGGCGGTGTAGGATTCCAGTCCACCCAGGTTATAGTAAGATCATTAGGCTTTGGTGGAAATATTTCAATTGCGAGGCAATTCTTTTCACCAGGTTTTGCGGCTTTCGTAATGTTAAGGTCGTACAGGCGGTAGGCTCCTTCAATTGAGGTTGTGTCGGCTAAAAGCTTTCCGTTTAGCCAGATGTTGGCTTTGTAGTTGATGCTGTGAAGCTTGAGCCAGATATTCAAACCATTAAAAGCTGAGGGCAGAGGAAAAACTGTCCTGTACCACCAGGATGTTTTGTACGGGCTGTTTGCAGGTATTTCACTCCTCCTCTGAGAAAAATAGCCTGGAAGTGACTGTATATTAGTTCCGTAATATGGGTCAGGATAGATCTTGTTCTGAACCAGGGCAGCCAGAACGGTTGAAGGCATTGTGGCGTTATACCACTTTTCAGCTTTCCATTCAGCTGAGGATATTTCTTTCCCGGTTCCTTTTATACTGTCGGCTGACTGAATGGTCCAGTTTTCTTTTAGGATCAATTTATCAGTAAGGCTTGTCTGTCCTGAAGCATTGCATGTAGCCAATATCAAAAGGAGCAGGAATGATGGGATTAAATTTATTTTCATTTCCATTCAAAATCAGTTAATGAGCAAATTTTGTTACAGTACCGGTTAAATAATAAATTGCGGCACAAGGTCCACATCAAATAAAGTTACTAATAAACCATAAATTATCAGGGTCATTAGTTGAAATCTTTTATTTTAATATCTTAGCCTGAACTAAAAAGATTTCCAGATAAACCACTGATGATATATGAAGAATAATCAGCCATCAGCCCTTGCCGATCCGGGTCTGCGAAGGGTTCTCCGCCTTCCGGCGCTTGTCCTTTATGGAATAATCCTTATCCAGCCAACAGCTCCTATGCCACTCTTTGGCGCAGCTGCAAATCTGGCGAAGGGACATGTTGTGACAACGATCCTAATCGGGATGGTGGCGATGCTATTTACCGCGATCAGTTACGGTAAAATGGCGAATGTTTATCCAAGCGCCGGATCCGCTTATGCCTATGTGAGCAGGGAGATCCACCCCTCACTCGGGTATTTCATTGGATGGGGAATGATATTTGATTATGTAATGAATCCAATAATATGCGTTATCTGGGCAAGCAAGGCATCAATGAATTTTATACCCGAGATCCCTTTCGCTGTCTACGCAGTATTCTATGCTCTTCTATTCACAGTCATGAACCTGAGAGGGATAGAATCGAGTGCCAGAACGAACACTGTGATTGCGACTGGTCTTGGTGTTATTATTCTCCTGTTTCTGGGGTCAGCAATCAGGTACCTCTGGCTTCAGCCTGCCGGCGCTGTAGGATCATGGACAAAGCCATTCTACAATCCTGAGACATTCTCATTTAAATCAGTTTCAACAGGTGCATCCCTTGCTGTCCTTACATATATCGGATTTGACGGAATATCGACACTGTCAGAGGAGGTCCACAATCCGCGGAAAAATATTCTGAGGGCCTCTGTTCTTGTCTGTCTGATTACAGGTATTCTTGCCTCTGTCCAGGTATATTTTGCCCAGATGGTTTGGCCGGCAACAACTTTCCCCGATCAGGATACGGCATTCTGTTACGTTGCGGGAAGGGCAGGAGGCCAGTGGCTTTTCTATGCAATTAATGTTGCTCTGCTTGTGGCAACAATCGGGTCCGGATCGGGGGCTCACCTTGGTGCAGGACGCCTGCTCTATGGTATGGGCCGTGATAATGCTATCCCCCGGAAGTTCTTTGGGCAGGTCAATCCACGCACACACGTTCCAAGCAATAATATCATCCTTATTGGCGCATTTGTTCTTGCCGGGGCATTCCTTCTTACTTATGAGCTTGGGGCACAGCTGCTCAACTTCGGAGCCCTTATAGCTTTTATGGGAGTAAACGCCTCTTCATTTACAAGATATTTCCTTCGCGGTGACAAAAAAACATTCGGAAGATTTATTATACCTGTCCTTGGGTTCCTGATCTGTCTCTACTTATGGACAAGCCTCGACTGGAAAGCTAAGATCGTAGGGATATCCTGGCTCTCATGCGGACTACTGTACGGAGGAATAAAAACCTCATGGTTCAGAAAACCATTGCAGTTTGCCAGGATCGAGTCTGATGACGATCTGGCAGGAAAATAAAAGGAAGATTGAAAAACGTTACGGACCGTGTAAAATTAACAACAACACGCGTAAACGTAAAAGATAGCCGGAACTCTTATCTTATGGAGTGTTTGAAACCTTATGCCTGTCGGTGTCAGAAAAAGCCGGGCAGCTTTTCTGGGTGCAGCCAACTACCAGTACTACAACAAGGGCAAGCAGAATAAGCACTTTTTTCATAGGTAAAGATTTAAATCTGACAACAATAATAGCTATTATTGTTTAAATAACAAACAACAGAGCAAATTCGTTCACATACTCATTTAATATTTTTTAATAACAGACACAGTGAAACGAGTCTCAATTTCCCTGCTGATATTTCTTATTGGTTTAAGCCTCCTTGCCCAGAATTCAAAATGGTGGAGCTTAGGCAGTAACGGTGGTATTGATTGGATTCCAGGAAAGCCTGCAGGGCATATCGACCATATCGAAATGAGCGGATTACAGGTTCCCTGCTTGAAAAGTAAACCTGTCGACTAACAGTCTGGCTATGGAGGCTATCTGAGTGCTTCGGATCTTGCGGGCGAACAAGGATACGGCGAGCACGTTCCATATCCCGTTGAAGACTGGCCTGAAGGAGGGCAAAGGCAGCCGGCCGCTGAGAGAGCACTCTGCCAGCAGTTAAAAAGCTACTTCCTTTCACCGAATGGTGATATAAGAGTAACTCCAATGACCTTGTTTTTCATTTCAGTGTTTACTTTTGCCTCTGGAGAAATATTTGTAAGGCTTGATCCGTACCGGGCGCATATAATGAAGCCTTTAATATTAAAACCTCCACCAATACTGAGTCCGATATCAAATCGTTTCAGATCATCATTAACTCCTGAGCCGTAGCTTAAGTTCTGGAACTGGCCTCCTGACATAAGTGTGTTTCCTCCGACTCCGCAGGCAATATAAGGGCCTGCAAATACTGTAATTTTAAAAGCCTCCCAGCCAAAGCTGTAGGAAATTATAAGCGGTACCTCCGCATAAATAGGTGAAATCGAATATTGAGTTGAATCTGTTTTATAAACAGATCCCTTGGCACTGAAAATAAGTGCAGGCTGAAAATACAGGTTCTTAGCGAGGGGAAGGTCGAGTGATCCGCCGAAGTTTATTCCTGTGGATATCCTGGGATTGTAGTTTTTACCCTCCGATGTGAAACTTATCGTTGCGAAGTTCAGCCCGATAATTGAATTGTACTCCAGCTGGGCCGATATATCCTGGAAGATTGTGAGAAAAAGAAGCGGAAGCAAATATTTAAACACTGACTTCATCATGCTATCATTTTACAGAAAGAACAAGGGTAGAAAAACAATGTTCCTTAATAACGGACTTATTTAACAATTATTCAAAGTTACACCCTCTCATTGGTATTATCAATTTTATTTGGATAGTTCAGATTTATGAATATGTCAGTTTTCCTTCTGGTTTCGAATCATCCCACATCAGGACTTTTAATAAAGGTCAGGGAAGCTCTCCAAAGGATGTAAGGGACTCAGTCTCTGTTTCCTGGCTGGCGGACATTGGCTCTATCATTTTAAATGCCCTTATCCTCGTCACCAGCAGCGAAATTCCCATCCCGAATATTCCGATGACAGTAAATGAGTACCTGAGCCCGAAAAGCTCGGATATATGCCCAATTAGAGGGGGGCCCATAAGAAAACCCAGGAAGCCGACGCCTGAGACTGTTGCAAGGGCTATCCCTGCAGGCACTTTACCGTATCTTCCCGCTGTACTGTACACTGTGGGTACGATACTTGAGACTCCAAGTCCGACTATCATGAATGACACCGTGCATGTAACAATGTCCGGGAACAAGACTGCCGTGAAAAGACCGGCCGATATCATGATGCCTGAGATCTCCAGTAGTTTCTGGCGTCCAATCCTTGCCGTTATACGATCCGCAAGAAAACGGCCTGACGCCATCATTATCATAAAGGAGGTATAGCCGAGTATAATAAGTGAGTGAGGAGCTTTGACAATATCCTTGAAATAAACGCCGCTCCAGTCGAACATTGCCCCTTCGCTTGCCATGCTGCAGAAGCAAATTATCCCCAGCTGAAGAAGAATGTAATCGGGCATAGAAAAGAATTTCCGCTTTGGTTCTTTACCCGCTGCGGCAGGAATAGCCTTGTTGAGAAAGGGATAATTGATGCTGAAAATGATCAGGACTATTCCAAGTATTGAAAGGAAATGCCATCGCGGAAGCACTCTCAGGTTGATCATAAGTAATCCTGTCAGTGCGCCGGTAAAGCCTGCCAGGCTCCATCCACCGTGAAATGTCGCCATAATAGGTCGTCCATACAGCTTTTCGGTTGTCACTCCCTGTGTATTTACGGAGATATTACAAAGGTTACCCGCAAGGCCGAATAAGAAAAGAGAAATTGCAAGCTGCCAGCCTGAGTTTATCCATCCAATGCTGTTAAGACAGATCGTATAAGCAGGTAGTGCGAAAAGGATTGTATTGTGGCTCCCATAGCGGGTAACAAGCCTGCCTGATACAGGCATCATCAAAAGCTGACCAACAGGCAGGGCAAATAAAATTGATCCCAGCCTGCCATCACTCAGGTTCAGGAGGGTTTTGATATCAGGGATACGGCTGGCCCAGGAGGCGAAGCATAGTCCCATGCAGAAATATATCATGGCAACTGCCAATCTGATCCGGCTCTTTTCAGGTAAAGGTCCTGAGTACGCATTTAACGATTTTGAATTCTCTGACATTGTTGATCGCATGGCGGCTTTGCCTTGGCAAAAGTATTAAATTCCGTGAGAAACGGCTCTCTTCAGCATCACAGAAGGAATTTAGCCAGCCCTGTGCTCCTGTAAAGCAAAAAACCCCCTTTCGGGGGGTTTATCCGTGGAGATAAGGGGTCTCGAACCCCTGACCTTGTGGCTGCCAGCCACACGCTCTAGCCAACTGAGCTATATCCCCCTGAAATGAATTTCTGTTTGTCTCCTCAGGCTTCGCAAATGTAAAAAAAAATAGATAACAAAAAAATCTTTGCAAATTTCCGATGTTGTCTGCAGTAAACATCAGCTACTTAATCGTTACACATAAAAAGCCTGCTTATTGGCCGAACTAAACAAATACTCCATAAGGTTGTTAAACCGGATAGCCATTTATTAGTTTTTCGAAGCAGCAATTTTAAGGAAAGATTTGGGTTATTTATTTAAGCAGGATTAAACAAAAACAAGAACCTTGTGTCAGGAATGAAAAAAAAATGGAAATTTGCAGCATTAAACTTTAAAAACCGTCAATTATAATGAGAGGCCTGAATAAAGGGCGGCATAATAATTGAAGCAGATAAATTTATGAAGAACAGGCAGGCATTCGACGATCTGATTTTTGACAAGAGAAATAAGGAGTATGGCGCATATATGCTCAGAAAACAATATAGCAGGCTTGTTAACAGGTCGATTGTTATTGCCGTCATTATTGTAAGCTTTCTTGTACTCATCCCATTTGTAAAAATATTAACAGCGCCGTCTGAATCGGGACCAAGGGGAGGAGCGAGATATATCTCCGTCGAGATGGATAAGCTTGAACCGCCAAAAGAGGAAATCTATGTGCCCCCGGTCGCCCCGCCACCACCTCCGTCGCAACCTGTTGTAAGATATATCCCTCCGGTAATTGTCGATTCCATTCCTCCTGCTGAGAAGCAGGCCCCGACAGTTGCAGAGGTTCTTGCATCAAATCCCGATAAGAGCAATGAAGAGATTACAGCTTCAAGCTCGGCGAGTGAAAATGAGCTTGTAGGCGACCCTAACGGAACAGGATCCGATGAGCCCTTTATGCTTGTTGAGGTAACACCCACATTCAAGGGAGGCGACCTTGAGAAATTCCGGGAGTGGGTTCAGAAGCGTGTTGTTTATCCGCAGGAGGCGCAGGATAACAGAATACACGGGAAGGTCTATCTTACTTTCGTTGTGGAACGTGATGGCTCTGTAAGTAACGTAAATATCGTAAAAGGAGTTGATCCGCTTCTTGATGATGCCTCCAAAAAGGCAATCGAAGCTTCCCCCAAATGGAGCCCGGGCCTTCAGAGAGGCAGGCCTGTAAGGGTCAGATTCTCAATCTACCTCAATTTCCAGATCTGATATCATTATAAACTTCATCACCAACAGTGATGGTTTATATCAATGATTTTTCTACCTTTAACCAACCATCCTAAAACTATTGAATATGAAGAAGGCTATACCAATGTTATTTACAATTGCAATCATTTTGTCAGGCTGCGGTTCATCCAAAAAGCAGCTTGAAAAGGGAAACTACGACGCTGCAATTGATAAAGCTGTAAAGCAGCTGAGAAAAGATCCGAATGATAAAAAGGAGGCAGCAAACCTGGATGCAGCATATAATATTGCAAACCAGCAGGACAATGAGAAGATCGTGCTCCTGAAAACAGAGGGGAAAGCCTCCAGCTGGGATGAGATTTATCTTCTTTACAAGAAGCTTTATGACAGGCAAACTGCTGTAAGTTCAATTACCTCAATACATTATCCACACGTTGATTATGTACAGGATATGGTTTCAGCCAAAAAGAAAGCCGCTGACTTCTACTATGCACACGGTATAGAGCTTATGAAGAATAATACTAAAGATTCTTACCGCCAGGCTTATTATGAATTTGTGAGAGCAAAGCAATATGTAGGCGACTATGAAGGGATAGATGCAAAGATCGCTGAATCGAAATACCAGGGAATAAGCAGGGTTTTTGTTGCCCTTCAGAACAAGTCAATGCTGAAATTTCCCAAGGATTTTGAAGATCAGCTTCTCGCCCTCGACCTGCCCAGGCTTAACAGCGAATGGGTTGAATATCATACCCAGAACCTCGATCAGAATACTGTATATGATTATTTTGTGAACGTCAATGTAAATGTTGTTGCAGTAAGCCCCGATCAGACAAGCCAGGCCGATTCATCTGTTAAAAGAGATATTGAAGATGGATATTCCTACGTTCTCGATAAGAAGGGTAATGTAATGAGAGACTCTCTCGGGAACGACATAAAAGTAAAAAAATATAAGACCGTCCAGTGCGCGCTGATTGAAACAGTACAGAGAAAAGCTTGCCGGATCGACGGCGATGTTGAGGTGATACAGGTTAATCCTAATAAGCTTCTTAAGAAAGATCCCATTGGTGCACAATCTAACTTTGAGAATATCTCATCAAGGGCTGTTGGAGATATCCAGGCACTCAATGCCCAGCAGCTTAACAGGACAAAAACCCAGATAGTTCCTTTCCCGACTGATATAGATATGGTCGTAAAATGTTCTGAAAACCTGAAGATGGCAATCAGGGGCATGATGATGAATGATAAAAGGTTTATCCAGTAAAGCTTGCTGATAATGATATCAATGATGCCGCAAATGAATAAATTTGCGGCATGATTTTTTATAACGGATGATCGAGACGGGTAAAGAGGATGTAAAGGCTGTGCTTGTAGGGGTTATATACCCGGGTCAGGAAGAGCCCGAGGTAAATGACTACCTCGATGAGCTTGCATTCCTTACCGAGACTGCAGGCGCTATTCCCGTTAAGCGATATGTACAGAAGATAGATTCTCCCAACGCGCGAACTTTTATTGGCTCAGGAAAGTTAGGAGAGATAGCTGAATACGTCAGGAGTAATCATACAGATCTTGTAATCTTTGATGATGAACTTTCTCCCACCCAGTTAAGAAACATAGAAAAGGAACTTGAGTGCCGCATCCTCGACAGGACAAATCTTATTCTCGACATTTTTGCTTCAAGGGCAAGGACCTCCTACGCACGCACTCAGGTAGAGCTGGCCCAGTACCAGTACCTGCTTCCTAGGCTGTCAGGGCTATGGACCCACCTTGAGAGGCAGAGGGGAGGTATCGGTCTGAGGGGCCCGGGCGAAACAGAGATAGAAACAGACAGGAGGGTAATCAGAGATAAGATATCAAGGCTCAAAGAGCAACTGAAGAAAATCGATATGCAGATGGCTGTTCAGAGAAAGAACAGGGGAAGAATGGTCAGGGTTGCCCTTGTTGGATATACCAACGTAGGGAAATCAACTCTTATGAACCTGTTGAGCAAGTCGGATGTCTTTGCAGAAAACAAGCTCTTCGCAACACTCGATACTACGGTAAGGAAAGTAGTTATAGGCAACCTTCCGTTCCTCCTTTCAGACACAGTAGGCTTTATAAGGAAACTCCCGCACGACCTTGTTGAATCTTTCAAATCGACCCTCGATGAAGTAAGGGAATCGGATCTCCTGATTCATGTGGTTGATATTTCTCATCCCGGGTTTGAGGAACAGATTAAAATCGTAGATAATACACTTCGTGAGCTTGGTACCTCAGAAAAGCCGGTTCTTATGGTCTTCAATAAAACAGATATCTTCACATACGACAGAAAAGATGAAGATGATCTGACCCCGGCCACCAAAGAAAATTACTCACTCGAAGACCTCAAAAAAACATGGATGGCAGATGATAAATTTTCCAGAACAGCGTTCATTTCAGCCACTATGAAAGAGAATATTGACGAGTTGAAGATCATTATCTACAATGAAGTAAGGAAGATCCACATAAAGCGATATCCCTACGATGATTTTCTATATAAAATCGATTTCTAAACCCTGTGTGACTCTGTGCCAGTTTTTCGGTTTCACATATAGACACTGAGCCCCCACTTAAAGGAACATGAAGCTCTAGTAGAGCTTGTTTACAAACATATATTCAGCGATCTGAACTGCATTCGTAGCAGCACCTTTACGTATATTATCGGAAACAACCCATAGATTTAGGCACTTCTCCCTGGAGAAATCCCTCCTGAGGCGACCGACAAACACCTCATCTCTGTTATGGGCCATTATCGGCATCGGGTATTTATGCTCAGATGGGTTGTCAAACACGACAACACCGGGGAAATTCTCAAGAAGCTTTCTTACGCTGTCAAGTTCGAACTCATTTTCAAATTCAATATTAACTGCTTCAGAATGGCCTCCCACAACCGGGATCCTTACAACTGTGGCGGTAACCTGTATCGTCTGATCTCCAAGTATCTTGCGTGTCTCATCAACAAGCTTCTGCTCTTCGGTTGTATATCCTGAAGGGAGAAATGTGCCGCCGAAAGGAAAGCAATTCATATCTATCTGATGCGGGTAAGCCATTTCTCCTTTTATACCGCGCCTCTCGTTTTCCATCTGGGCAACAGCCTTAACTCCCGTTCCTGTAACAGACTGATACGTGGAGACAACAAGTCTTTTTATTTTATATGCCTTATGAAGCGGAGCAAGTGCCATTACCATCTGTATTGTTGAACAGTTTGGGTTGGCAATGATCCTGTCTCCCTTCTTTATATGATGACTGTTTATTTCCGGAACAACAAGAGGAATGTCCTTTTCCATTCTCCAGGCTGAAGAATTGTCAATTACAACAGTGCCGTTCTCTGCAAATGCAGGAGCCCACTCCCTTGATGTACCTGCACCGGCAGAAAAGATTGCAAAAGTTGGTTTTGCCTCTACTGCCTCCATAACACTCACAACCTTTATGGGTTTGCCATTGAATATTATCTCTTTCCCCACAGATTTGGAGGAAGCCGCGACTATAAGCTCAGTCAGCGGAAAATTTCTCTCTTCAAGAACCTTCAGCATCATCTTTCCTACCATTCCGGTGGCACCCACAACAGCTGTTTTCATTTTAAATAATTTTGCTTTTTAAATGTTTTTATAAGAAATTTACTATTAGTTAAAAACCGGTCAAAATTAGTTTTTTTTTCTATCCGTCCCGCTGCATGAAAAAAGTAATTTTGCTCTTTTGCTTTATACCTGTCACCGTATTCAGCCAGGTTTCTTATAATTTTGAGACAGGCTCTTCTCATGGCTGGATACAGAGTATTGATAATCGCTGGGCGGCTGACAGTACAGGCCCGATAATGGGAAAGTATTCCCTTCATCATACTTATGACAACAGTGAGACCGGCTCCGACCAGATCGGTACAAGGCTTAAAAGACTGCACCCCGAATCAGGAACAACAAGCTGGTCATTTAAAATCAGATACGGCGCTGATCCGTCTTCATCAAATAACTGGGCAGTGTTCCTGACTGCAGACAACGACCCTTCAGAAATGCATCCCGGGGGTAAAATTAACGGGTATGCCATGGGGGTTGATCTTGCAGGATATGACGACACACTGCGTCTTTGGAAAGTCCGGGAGGGAGGCATTAGTACTGTTAAATCCCTCCCGGTTAACTGGCAGACAGATATAGGGACTGCAACTGCGGCCAGAATTGACGTGGAAAGATCAGCTGCAGGGGAATGGAATATGAAAGTTTCTTATAATTCCGTTGTCCGTACCGCTTCCTGCACCGATCCAGATCTGTTCAGCGTTCACTGGTTCGGAGTCTGTTATAAATATACATCTACGCGCGACAGGCTTCTCTGGATAGATGATATTTCAGTAGATGGGTTCTTTGAAGACACTGATGACGGACCCGCAATAATAAAAGCTTATCCTGCCGGTCGATCCATGCTGGAAGTTTTTTTTGACAGGGATTTAACACCATTCTCCGCCCTTACCGGAAATTTTGAGTGTCTTCCTTCGAGTGGAATGCCCGTAAGTGTAACAGCTGATGAAAGCAGGAAGCTCAGGATCATTTTCCCGGGAAACCTCCCCAATAAAACTCCATGTACTATTGTTGCAAAAAATATCTGTGATGCCGATTCAATTTGTGCTGATAACGTTTCTTTTGAATTTACTCCGGCATTTGCCGGACCCGGTGATATTCTGATCTCAGAGATAATGGCCGACCCTCTGCCTCCGGTGTCACTGCCGGCAAAGGAGTACCTTGAGATAAAAAATGCAACAGGCTACGGATACAGTCTCAACTCCTGGAAGCTTATCACAGGAACTGAAAATTCCATATTCCCCGATTCGTTTATCGGTCCGGGTGAGAGTGAAATATTATGCTCAGTCTCAGATACCGGATTGTTTTCAGTTTACGGGCATGTAATTGGATTAAAATCATTTCCGGCACTGACTGATGAAGGACGGACACTGGTAATTACAGATGATTTGGGAAATATGATCCACTGGGTGAGCTATTCCCGCGGTTGGTACGGCGACAAGCTCAAATCGGAAGGAGGATGGTCGCTTGAAATTATTGATACAGGATATCCTTTCTTCGGGGAAGGGAACTGGAGAGCCTCCGTATCACCTGAGGGAGGAACTCCGGGGAAAACGAATTCCGTATCGGGAAACAATCCCGATAAGATATTTAAAGGGATTACAAATGTCTTCCCGACCGACAGCCTTACTTTAATTGTCATATTTTCGGAATCCGTCGGTGACCCCGGTAAATTGATTAATCTGGCCGGGATCGGGGGAACAGGGATAGACTCAATTATTTCCTGCAACTATACAGGGATGGAATTTAAGGCAGTTGCTGAAAAACCTTTCCGGAAAGGGAAGGTCTACACCTTTAAAATAAGAGCAGGTCTGACAGACCGGGCCGGAAACAGCCCGCTGAGGGAAAGTTTCAGGTTCGGAATTCCGGAAGCACCGGCAGTAAATGAAATAGTTTTTAATGAACTTCTTTTTAACCCGCTGCCCGGGGATGCAGATTACATAGAGCTGTTTAATAATTCAGATCGGGTGTTTGATGCAAATCGGCTTTACCTGGTTTCGTTAAATGACGAAACGGCTGACACATCAGAGCCCGTTGTGCTGTCTGATACCGGAAGATGCATTCTTCCGGGAGCATACTACACAGTGACAACCTCACGTGACGCGATCATTAATAGATATTATTCCAATGCTGATACGGATATTTATGAGGTGTCAGGATTGCCATCCATGCCTGATGACAAAGGGCATCTGATATTGTTGAATGCAAAGGCTGAAAAGACAGATGAGGTGGTCTACAATGAAAAGATGCACTTTCAGCTTCTCTCAGGATTTGAGGGTGTCTCTCTCGAAAAGATACGACCCGGCTTTTTCTCCCCTGACATCAAAAACTGGCACTCTGCGTCGGAATTTTCAGGCTGGGGCACTCCGGGGATGATCAATTCGGCATATACCGAAATGACCGGGAACGGCAACGCTGTAGTCTTTTCGTCAAACCGTATTTCACCGGATAATGATGGTAATGAGGATGTGCTTGTTATAGATCTGAGCCTGACAGGTAATTCGAACGTTGTTACAATTCTTGTCTTTGATGAGTATGGAAGCATTGTCCGGAAGCTCGTCCGGAATTTCTATTGCAGCGATAAGCTTTCAGTTGTATGGGATGGAACTGCTGATAATGCATCAGTTGTTGACGCGGGTATATATGTGATCCTTATAAGTGTTTACGATGAAACTGGCAAAACGGTCAAATGGAAGAAAGCCTGTGCTGTGATCAGGTAGCCCTAAAGCGAGGCAATCAGCTCGGTCATTATATTAGTCATTCTGGCTTCTGTTTTGGCAGCCTCTTTCTGAACGGATTCGTGGGTTGTGTACTCGATCTTGCCTTCAACGCCAAGATCTGTGATTATACTTACAGCAAAGCATGGAAGGCCCATATGCCTGGCAACTATTATTTCAGGTGTGGTTGACATGCCAACTGCATCGGCACCGGCAGTACGGAAATATTTATATTCGGCAGGAGTTTCAAATGTAGGACCCGACGTTGAGAGGTATACTCCCTTGTGAACCCTGATACCCTGTTCTTCAGCGATAAGTATAGCTTTCTTTATCATGTATCTGTCATAGGCCTCGCCCATATCCGGGAAACGGGGACCAATGCGATCATCATTATGACCTATAAGAGGATTAGGCAGAAGGTGTATATGATCCGTTATTATCATTATGTCGCCGATCTGAAAAGAAGGATTGACGCCACCGGCGGCATTGCTTACAAACAGACACTGGATGCCAAGGAATTTAAGTACCCTCACTGGAAAAGCAATCTGTTCAGCTCCATACCCCTCA
>JBBIIS010000040.1:0-12745 GCA_037446375.1 Bacteroidota bacterium
TTCGATAAGGACTGGGGCGGACCAGGAACAATTACGCTTGATACACTATCAGACTGGTCAGCGAACAGCGACACGGGCATAAAATATTATTCCGGCATTTCAACATATTCCGTTAGTTTTGATCTTACCGGTATAAAGGAGGTCAGTAAGAATGATGAGGTTTATCTTGATCTTGGTGTTGTCGCAAATATTGCAAGGGTCAGGCTTAATGGCAGAGATCTCGGCGTTGTCTGGACATCCCCCTTCCGCTTGAAGATCAGCGGTATTTTCAGGAAGAAAAACAACGTTCTCGAGATAGATGTTGCAAACCTGTGGATCAACAGGCTGATCGGAGATGAGCAGAAGCCCTGGGATGGCATTGTTGATGGGAAATGGCCCGAATGGCTCACGGCAGGCATGCCGCGAACGAGCGGGCGATTTACATTCACAACACACCGGTATTATAAAAAATATGATCCTCTGGTTCAGTCAGGGCTTATCGGCCCGGTAAAAATATTGCAACCTGTAAAATGAAGAAGTACATCCGTATCCGTTTATGCATTATTCATTTTGAAATAACAAAACTCTTTTGTAAGATTGTACGCTTTTAGAATATAAACATATTTAACTAATAATCAATAACATGAATACGCAGGATTATATTAAAAGGGAAGATAAATTCGGAGCTCACAACTACCATCCTCTTCCTGTAGTCCTTGAAAAAGGCGAAGGTCCTTTTGTTTGGGATGTTGATGGGAAAAGGTATTTCGATTTTCTATCAGCCTATTCTGCAGTCAACCAGGGGCACTGCCATCCAAAGATCGTTGAAGCCCTTATAACCCAGTCGAAGAAGCTTACTCTGACGTCGAGGGCATTTTACAGCGCGGCGCTCGGGGAGTATGAAGAATATGTTACAAAATATTTTGGATATGATAGGGTTTTGCCCATGAATACTGGTGCTGAAGCTGATGAAACAGCTCTCAAGCTCTGCCGGAAATGGGCCTATCTTAAAAAAGGCTTAAAGGAAGACAGTGCAAAGATAATTGTTTGTGAAGGTAACTTTCATGGAAGAACTATCACAATTGTATCAATGTCGACTGACCCGGATGCAAGAAATGATTACGGACCGTTTACACCAGGTTTCATTACAATTCCATATAATGATCTGGAAGCTCTTGAAAATGCATTAAAGGATCCCGATGTGGCAGGATTTCTGGTAGAGCCTATCCAGGGGGAAGCAGGTGTTTATGTCCCTGATGACGGATACCTCAGGAAAGCATACAATCTCTGCAAATCTAAGAATGTGCTGTTCATTGCCGATGAGGTTCAGACAGGAATTGGCAGAACCGGAAAGCTCATTGCCTGCGACCATGAAGGTGTTCGTCCGGATATCCTTATCCTGGGCAAGGCTCTTTCGGGCGGCGTATTTCCTGTTTCTGCCGTTTTAGCAGATGATGATATTATGCTTACAATCAAGCCTGGCGAGCACGGATCAACTTTCGGAGGAAACCCCATCGCAGCAAAAGTTGCCATAGCCGCCCTCGAAGTGATAAAGAATGAAAAGCTGGCTGAAAATGCAGAACGCCTTGGAAAAATTTTCCGCGAAGAGTTCGGGAACATTAAATCTGATATGATTGAGCTTGTAAGAGGAAAGGGTCTTCTCAATGCGGTCGTTATAAGGCCAAAAGGAGGGAAGACAGCATGGGATGTATGCCTTGCGATGAAAGATATGGGGCTGATAGCCAAGCCGACCCATAGTCATATAATCCGCTTCGCCCCTCCCCTCGTAATTACAGAACCACAGCTGAGAGAAGCGATCGGACTTATTAAAGAAACCTTCAGGCTTTTCGAATAAGCTGACAGAATAATCCTCAGTGGAAACTCTGTTTCTCCTGGGTGTCTCTCTGGTAACAAAAACAGAACTTTCACAGGGTTAACTGAGAATTACAGAGTAACTCAGAGATGAGAACAGTCAGTTCAGAAATGGGCTGGCTATTTTTTGTTAAGCAGGTATTAAAGGATATATTAAAATATATCATTGTCTTTTTAGCATTTTGAGCACCCTCTGTTTTAAAAGATTGCTATTTTTGAAACTGCATTATAACAGGTGTAAATATATAATAACCCAATTTCTTTAAATGAAACATTATCAGGTAATCATTTCAGGTCTGTTACTGCTTCTGATCGCGGCGTCTTGCTCAAAGAACAAATCAGCGGTTACAGCAAAAGAACTTCGTGAACATATCCAATATCTTTCTTCAGATTCCCTGAAGGGAAGGCTTACAGGCACTCCGGGAGACAGCCTGGCTGCTGAATATATTAAGGCAAAATTTCTTGCATATGGACTTGTTCCGGTATCGGGAGACGGATTTCAGCGGTTCAAAATAACTGATAAAGTTGTTGCTGACAGCCTTAATGCTCTTTCAGTCAATGGAAAGAGCTTTAAGCACGGAGATGATTTTGAGCCATCCTCCTTCAGTGAAAACGGAACGCTTAAAGCTCTTGTCTTTTTCGCCGGGTATGGTTTCAGCATAAACAATGATTCGCTCAAATGGGACGACTATAAAGGAAAAGATGTAAAAGGCAGATGGGTGATGATCCTGAGAGGCGATCCGGAACCTGACAACAGCATGAGCAAGTTTGCAGCTTATGGAGCCGACAGGGATAAGGCCCTTCTCGCAAAGGACCAGGGAGCAGCAGGTGTTCTTCTCGTTTCCGGTATCGGCATTGACAAGGATGATAAATTCGATCCTCTTTCCAAAAATGATTTCACCGTAGGCATTCCTGTAATGAGAATCAAAAGGCCGGTTGCCAATGCAATCCTTCTCAAATCGAAGACCAGCGTCGAAGACCTGGAGAAAAAACTTAACAAAACAAAGAAGCCTGCAAGTTTTGTGACAGGTTCAACTGTTGAGGCAAAATCAGAGATCATTCAATATAAGACCAATACAAGAAACGTTGTAATGATCCTTCCAGGAACCGATTCAGTTCTGAAACATGAATATGTAATATTCGGTGCCCATTTTGATCATCTTGGAATGGGTGGACCCGGTTCATCAAGCAGGGCTGTTGATACCATTGGCGTCCATCACGGAGCAGATGATAATGCTTCAGGGGTAGCAATGGATATAGAGCTTGCCGGCAAATTTGCGGGAAATGAGAACAGTCACAAGAGGAGCCTGGTTTTCATTACTTTCACAGGCGAAGAGCTTGGCCTGCTCGGATCAAAATATTTCGTCGATAATCCTCTTATAAATCTCTCCAAAGCAGACGCAATGGTCAATATGGATATGGTGGGAAGGCTAAAGGAGACAAAGGATCTCCAGATCGGCGGAGTGGGGACCGCCCCGGGTCTTAAGGAGCTTGCACTAGCCTATGATGACACCACCCTCCTTAAGGTCACCACAACTGAGGAAGGATCCGGACCCTCTGATCATTCATCATTTTATGCCAGGAATATACCGGTCCTTTTCATAACTACCGGAGCCCATGCAGATTACCATACCCCTTCCGATACCTGGGAAAAAATCAACTACAAAGGAATGGTAAATGTTTCAGATATTGTCTACAAGATCGGACTAAGGCTTGCCAATGATACAGCAAGACTTAAGTTCAGGGAGGCAGGACCAAAGAACAGTGTAACAAGGAATTACAGGAAACGCGGTGTTACCCTGGGTATAATGCCTGATTTTGCAGGCACAATCAAACACGGACTGCGCGCTGACCTTGTAACTCCCGGAAAGCCCGCAGCTCTTGGCGGCATGAAAAAAGGAGATATAATAGTCTCAATTAACGGTAAAACAGTGAATAACATAGAGGATTATATGTTCAGGCTCGGGCAGTTGAAGCATGGTGAGCAGATAACTGTTGATGTACTCAGAAATAATAAAAAAGAGGTTTTGATTATTCAGCTTTAAGTAACTTAATAAGATCATGAAGAAATTCCTTTACTGGTTCCTGGCAATTGTCATAACATTAGGGGCCGCTTACTATCAGAGAAAGACGGGCCCGACTTATCCAAGGATGCTGAAAGCCGATATCAACGGCAAAGAATGCATCCTGAAGCTTGTAAGAAGCCTTAGCCTTGATCAGCGGCCCGAGGTCAAGCTTGCAATTACAGATACATCAGTGAGAGCAACATTATTCTACAGGCATTTCGGTTCAAATGAAGATTTTCAGTCAGTAGATTTTGCCTACAGGGTCTATCCAGTAAATTCTCCGTTTATGAATAAAGTATTTAAAGTATATGAGGAAAAGGGTTATTTTGCAGAGGTTCCGCAACAGCCGGCTGCAGGCAAGCTCGAATATTATTTCATGATAACCGATTCGAAGGGAACAAAAAGCTATTTTAAGGAGGCGCCTGTTGTAATCAGGTTCAAGGGTTCGGTCCCGGGTTACATCCTTGGTCCGCATATTCTTGTAATGTTCCTCGCAATGCTCTTTTCAACACTGGCAGGTCTTATGACAGTCGGCAAGTTCAGCTCATATAAAAGGTATGCGAACTGGACCCTGGCACTCTTAGTAATCGGAGGAATGATCCTGGGTTCAATAGTTCAGTATTTTGCATTTGGTGCATTCTGGACAGGCATTCCATTCGGATGGGACCTCACAGACAATAAAACACTAATAGCTCTCATTTTCTGGATCATCGCAGTATGTATGAACAGAAATAAAGAGAGACCAGTATATGTTGCACTGGCAGCTATTATCCTGCTGCTGGTTTATTCCATTCCACATAGTTTATTTGGTTCCCAGCTCAATTATCAGAGCGGCCATGTTACCCAGGGGTTGATCCACTGGTTCTTCATGTAATTTTTTTAATAAATTCACAGATCGAATGCAGCATTAAAGAAAATCCCCCGTCTCTTGGATAGATCATTCAAAAGAAAAAGAGAGTGGGTGCAGCATTACATATCAAAACTAGTCTTTACAACGAGATGGCTAATGTAGACGCGGCATTCAAGAATATACACCAGGACCTTATAGACGGGTGTAAAACAGGCGACCAGAAGGCTCAGTTCCAGATCTACAAGCTTTATTATAAAGCGATGTTCAATACAAGCCTGCGGATAGTGAACGACACAATGGAAGCCGAAGATGTGATGCAGGAATCATTCCTGTCGGCATTTGAAAAAATTGATACCTATTCAGGTGCAGTCAGTTTCGGAGCATGGCTCAAAAAAATAGTGATAAACAGATCACTCGATATCCTGAATAAACGTAAAGCGATCTTTGAAGATATCGACACCCATGTCGGTATCAGGGACAACAGCCCCGATGACATTGCCCAGAAAGAGGAACTTGATGTAAGGGTTGAAGAGGTTAAAGAGGCAATAAACAGGCTCCCCGACGGGTACAGGATCATATTGTCGCTCTACCTTCTTGAAGGTTATGATCATGATGAAATTGCAGATATCCTCGGGATCAACAGCAGCACATCAAGGTCGCAGCTCTCAAGGGCCAAGCAGAAGCTGATAAATGAATTAAAAGTAAGGTGAAAAAATCTGAAGGCATGAAAAATATAGAGGAAATAATCAGGGAAAACAGGAACCTTTTCGAGGATAAGGAGCCTATTGATGGCCACCTCGACAGGTTCAGCTGGAAACTGGAGAAGAGACTTCATTCGGATGCAACCAAAAGAAGCATTGTACCTTATCTTCTGAGAGCTGCAGTCGTTACAGTTCTGGTAACCCTATCGTCACTCTGGACATGGGATCATTTCATAAGAACCGACAGGGGCATGACGCTTGGCCAGGTTTCACCTCAGTATAAGGAGGTTGAGAACTACTATGTACACCAGGTCAATCTTATGGAAAGTGAGTTGAAAAACACGGATTTCGGAAACACTCCGGGTCAGAAAATTGAACTGCAGAAAGAACTCAAAAGTATGGACTCAACTTATGTACAGCTTCAGAAAGAGCTTAAGGCAAATCCGAATGATGAACGAATCATTACCGCAATGATAGAACATTATCAGACCAAGGTTGAAGTGATGGGATATATCATGAACCAGTTGAAAACAATCAGGAATGGAAACCAAAATAAACATGAAAATGGAAAAGTTAGCTTATAAACCAGGATTGCTGATACTTCTTGCGGCAATTCTTCTCTCCTTCCCTTCAATAGCGCAGGAGGCTTCGAAGGAATACCATAAAGAGTACAAGGCAGATAAAACTACAACACTTGATGTTGATACCAAGTATGGAGATGTATCAGTCACCGGCTGGGACAAGGACCAGATCGTTATTGATGTAAAGGTAACTGTGAAACATCCCGATAAGGCCAGGGCTGAAAAATATCTGAGCCAGATCGATGTTCAGTTCAGTGAAAATAATAATACGATCTCTGCAAAGACAATAATAGAAGACAACTTTAATTTCTCAGGCTGGGGCAGCAACAGGGAATTCAAGATCAATTATACAGTCAGGATGCCGTTCGTAAGCAGCCTTACAATTGCAAACCGATATGGCAATACGGATATTGATGAAATCAGAGGCCTTGTGAATCTTGATATTAAATACGGCGGGCTTGAGATCGATAAGCTCACCCGGGGTAATGAACAGCCACTCAACAGAATTGCTGTGTCGTATGGAAAGGGAAATATCACAGAAGCTGGCTGGCTGGATGTTTACCTGAGATATACCAACACCCTCGAGATAAATAAAAGCCAGGCCCTGCTGATAGACAGTAAATATTCCAAGCTGAAAATAGGAGAAACAAGTTCAATAGTAAGCGATGCAAAATACGACACATATAATATCGATAAGATCAATAACATGGTCGTTACTTCAGGGTATTCCAATGTTAATATCGGAGAACTTTCAAAGAAGATTAACTTCGAAGGAAGCTACGGGTCATTAAATGTTGATCAGATACCTGAAGGCTTTGAATCGATTGATGTAAACGTAAGGTATTCGGGTGTCCGTCTCGGAATTGCTGAAAATGCCAGCTATAAGCTTGACGGCGAATCATCTTATGGCGGAATAAAGTATGATGAGGAAAATCTTAAATTCACCAGGCGCGTAGTCGAAAACACATCCTCTGAAATATCCGGTATTGTAGGTAAAGATGAATCGGCAACCTCTACAGTGAAGATAAAAACATCATACGGGACAGTTAAGCTGAACTAGGAATATTCACATAAAAAGAAAGCGGGAGCCGGTCGGGTTCCCGCTTTTTTTATCCTGCAAGCCGCCGCGCAAGCTTAACCGCACCATTGGCATTGTCGCTGTACCCGTCGGCACCAATCTTCCTGCAGAATTCATCAGTCAGTGGCGCCCCTCCTATCATGATCCTTACATTGTCCCTTAATCCTGCTTCCTCTATCGCTGCTATTGTTGATTCCATTGATGTCATTGTGGTCGTAAGAAGGGCACTCATTGCAACAATATGGGGATGATGCAATTTTATCGCTTCAACAAAACCTGCGGGCTTTACATCATTCCCAAGGTTTATTACAGAAAATCCGGCTCCCTCAAGCATTGACGCCACGATGTTCTTTCCGATGTCATGCAGATCGCCCTGGACAGTCCCGATAATTACCTTTGCCCCGGTTTCAATGTTCTTTGCAGCCAGAAGAGGCTGGATCAGATCGAGTGAGCCTTTCATTGCCCTTGCCGCCAGAAGAAGCTCGGGTACATATGCCTCACATCTCTCAAACATATCACCTACCCTGTTCATGGCCGGAACCATGTAATCCTTTATTATAGCCTGGGGATCAATTCCTTCCGAAAGGGCTTCCCGGGTTGTCGTGACCGACAGGTTCAGGTTCCCTTTTACTATTGCTTCATAAAGCTGGCTTAAGTCAGTCATTGTAATAATATTAAATTAATAAAAATACCACAGAGAGGGCGGAGCGTCTGTGCAGAGGGTAAAACAAATTTCTTTATCTGTGACCTCAGCGTCTTCCCCGTGAAACCAGGGACTATGAAGTTAAAAAAAACATATTACTCATTTCAATTAAATATCCAGTTCGATTACGGTAATACCCGATCCACCGAATTGGACATTCTCATCATGAAAAGTTTTTACAAAGCCGACGGTGGAAAGGTAATTTCTTATAAGTTCCCGAAGTATGCCGTTTCCTTTGCCATGAAGAATCCTCAGGTTCCGATGCTGCATCATAAGAGCATTATCCAGAAGCTCCTGCACTTTCATAAGCGCCTCCTCCCCCCTGATACCACGGATCTGGCTTATCTCGTAATCGGGCTTCATGGAGTGTCTTTCAGATGCCATGCTCTTTTTAAGATCCTTCCTGCTTATCTTTTCAACTTTATCTATCGGCACCCGGAACCTCAGGTTTGAAGTCTCAACCTGCACCATCCTGTCTCTGATCTCCACTATCTCACCCGCTGCCTGAGTATCAGTCATCCTCACGGCATCACCAGGCTTCAGCGGTGAATCGCTCTTTTCGGCCTTTTCGGGTTCAGCAGTCATTTCTACTGACCGGAACCGCTTTGCCTTTACCTTAAGCTCATCAATCTTTTTTTCACTTTCAGTCGGAGTGGTTGATATTTCAGCTGTGACATCGGCCCTGAAATCTTCAACCTGCTGGCGTACTTCCTTTGTCTTTTCCTTATCAGCCTGCGACTCTTTGATCTCTCTTACAGCGTTTTCGATTAAACTGTTCGATTTGTCAAGTATGGACCTGGCATCATCCTTTGCCTTTGTAAGTATCTCTTTTCTGATTTTTTTAGCGTCTGAGACTTCATTTTCAAATTCTCCGATGAGTTCCTCAAGGAGCTTCTCATGCTGCCTGATATTCTGGCGCTTATTTTCCCAATACCGCTTATCCCTCGCAATATCCTTCAGATGCCGGTCATAATCAATATTCTTTGTACCGGCTTTTTCGGAAGCGTTCTGAAGGATATTCTCAGGCAGTCCTATCTTTCTGGCGATCTCAAAGGCAAATGAACTTCCGGGTTTGCCAATAATCAGCTGAAAAAGAGGTTGCATAAGATGATTATCAAATGCCATAGCTCCATTCACGATTCCTTCTGTAACAGATGCAAAATGCTTAAGGTTTGTATAATGTGTAGTCATCACCCCAAATACCTTCTGATTATTAAGTTCCGTAAGGATAGCCTCAGCTATGGCACCGCCAAGCATAGGCTCGGTGCCAGTACCAAATTCATCGATAAGAAGAAGTGTATCCGAGCCTGCATTCTTTACGAAAAATTTCATGCCAAGCAAATGGGAGCTGTAAGTGCTGAGATCATTGTCGATGCTTTGTTCATCACCGATATCAATGAAGATACTCCTGAAAATACCGCAATCAGAACCCTCTTCAACCGGTATTGTAAGTCCGCATTGCAGCATATACTGAAGAAGTCCGACAGTTTTAAGGCAAACAGATTTACCTCCTGCATTAGGTCCGGAGATCAGCAGGATCCTGTCTCTTTCGTCAAGGTGAATATCAAGCGGTACAACTTTTCTGCCTGTACTTTTCGAAAAAGAAGAATAGAGCAATGGATGGACCGCATGTCTCCACAATATAACGGGAAAATCTGACAGCGCTGGTTTTATAGAGTTAAGCCAGTTTCCGAAAAGTGCCTTTGCCCTGATAAAATCAATCTCTCCAATGAAGCTGTTTGAGAGATAAAGTTCAGGTGCGTATGGCCTTATATTGTCAGCAAAAGCAGTAAGTATCCTCACTATCTCACGCCGCTCCTCGTATTCCAGTTCAAGTATGTCATTATTGATCTCTACAATCTCAGAAGGTTCGATAAAGACTGTCTTTCCCGAAGCCGACTGGTCGTGAATGAGACCCTTGATCTTTCTCTTGTCAAAAACATTTACCGGGATCACACCTCTTCCGTTTCTTATCGAAACATTAGCATCTGGGTCAACTATTCCTTCGGCCTGTGCCTGCCTGAGTATTGAAATGAGCTTGCGTGATACACTCTGGCTTTTTGAGGCGAGTTCAGATCTTATTTCCTTAAGCTTTTGTGATGCAGTATCCTTTACGTTGCCATGCCTGTCTATGATCCTGTCAATTGAATCAAGAACATAGGGAAACATCTTTATCCCGCCGCACATAGATTTAAGCACGGGATAATTATCTTCCTTTCTAGCCTTGAAAAAATTTATTATTGACTTCAGAGTTTCAAGTGATCTCTTGATATTGAAAACTTCCTGTACCTCAGGGAATGTCCCCTCCACCTTTATCTTATCAAGAGTATGGGCAATGTCAAAATAATTTTCTGCGGGGAATGGATCTTCGAATTTCAGAATATTCTGGAACTCAGCCGTCTTTGAAAGCTCTGTTGTGACAGAGCTGATATCTGTCATGAACTCAATCCCGCTCACAGAAGCAAGTCCCATTGGGCTTATGCACCGTTCAGCGATCATTGACCTGATCCTGTCGAAACCGATTTTTATTTCAAAATTTTCAGGATAAACCATAAATAAAGACAAAAGACAAAAGTAAAAAGACAAAAGTAATAATGAGGAAAAATTGAGAATCATTTTTAATATATAAAGAGGGTTATTTACTGACAATCCCCTCCTTCGGATAACTCCACTCCAGACCCTCCCCTGAGATGATTTGTATAAAAGTACCTTTTTGCAACCAGTGGTTTGTTTCTTTCCCGCGGAACCAGCATGGTTAATTAATGTTAAATCACATCCTTAGGTAAACCGGCGAGTTATCTTTTTCATACATTTGAAATGTAACGATATAACAAACCTTAATTAGTAAGAGATGAAAATCAAGAAGTTCAGTGCAAGCTTATTCTTTCTGATGTTCCTGCCTCTCTTTATGGCAGCACAGAAGGAAAACCTAGATCTTTCGATGGTGTACAAGATCAAGCAGGAGGGCTCCAGAGGGACCTCTTTACAGGATCTGACTTTCAGCCTGACCGATTCTGTAGGCCCGCGGCTGACTGCATCAACAGGCTTTAACCGGGGTACCGAATGGGCAAAAAATAAGATGGAACAGCTTGGCCTCCAGAATGTAAGAATAGATGAGGCAAGGGATTTTTCACGGGGTGGCTGGGATAATATAAAAACCTATGCTGCAATGACAGAACCATATTATACGAATTTCGCATGCAACCCTGTTGCATGGACCGGGAGCACAAATGGCCTTATTAAAGGTGATGTTGTCCTTCTTAGCGTCCAGACCGAAGCTGACCTCGATAAATATAAAGGAAAGCTTGGAGGCAAAATAGTTCTTATTGCATCAACGGTTACAAATGAGATAGTATTTACACCGCTTGCAACACGATATACCGACGATCAGCTTAAAGACCTTACGAATGCTCAGTCGGTTGGCATGGGAGGAAGAAGAACTCCTGCCGAAATTGCTGCCATGCAGGCACAAAGAGCACTCAGGACAAAGATCACAGAGCTTCTCAAAAGTGAAGGAGCTGCTGTAATTCTTAATAACTCAGGAATTTACAATATACCCCGGTCAAATGGTGCAAACTATAAGCACGGTGATCCCGAACCTATTCCCGAACTTAATCTCCCTGCCGAAGATGCAGGAAGGATGGCAAGATTACTTGCTAAAAACACTCCGGTTAAGATGGAGATCGAGATCCAGAATAAATTCTTCGACAGTCCTAAAGTTTATAATGTGATAGGCGAAATACCCGGTACAGACAAGAATCTGAAAAGTGAAGTTGTTCTTATCGGCGCTCATATCGATTCATGGAACGGCGGCACAGGAGCTGCAGATAACGCTTCAGGATGTATCGTTATGATGGAGGCGATGAGAATACTTAAAAGTCTTGATGCAACTCCAAGAAGAACAATAAGGATAGCACTCTGGGGTGGTGAAGAACAGGGGCTTAATGGTTCCCGCGGATATGTTGAGAAGTACCTTGTGGATCCTGTGACAAAAGCCCATAAACCTGATTACGATAAGTTTGCAGGATATTTCAATATGGATAACGGATCTGGAAAATACCGTGGTATATATCTTCAGCAGAATGAACTGGTAAGGGACATTTTCACAGAATGGCTGAAGCCATTTGCCGACATGGGCTGTTCAACAGTAACGATAAGGAATACAGGCGGCACAGATCATCTTTCATTTGATGGCGCAGGGCTTCCAGGATTCCAGTTCATCCAGGATGAAATAGAATATGGCCGTGGATATCATACAGTAATGGATACTTACGAAAGGCTGGTTATGAGCGATCTCAGGCAAAATGCAATCGTAACTGCCGCCTTTGCATGGTTTGCGGCACAGCGCGACACAAAACTGCCGGGCAAGCCAGTTATGAAGATGCCGGAAGGTCAGGGAAGACCTGGCGGATTCTAGAAATTATGTAACATCCTTCATCGACAACTGGATACGCTTTCGTTCCACGTCAATTGCGATCACCTTTACGGTAACATGCTGCTGGAGCCTGACCACCTCAGAAGGGTCCTTTACAAATCCTTTTCTGAGGTTGGAAATGTGAACAAGGCCATCCTGCTTCACGCCAATATCAACAAATGCTCCGAATTTCGTAATGTTTGTGACGATTCCGGGGATTACCATACCCTCCTTTACATCGTCTATTGAATGGATATCTGCAAACCTGAACTCCTTAATCTTCGTTCTCGGATCCCTTCCTGGCCTGGCTAGCTCTTCAAGTATATCCTTCAGTGTTGGTAGTCCTGTTTTATCGGTAACGTACTTTTCCGGCTTTATCTCTTTCCGCATAGATTCGTTTGTAATAAGCTCAGCCACATTTACTCCCATATCTTCAGCCATTTTTTTCACAACATGATAGCTTTCGGGGTGAACAGCACTTGAATCGAGCGGATTCTCAGC
>JBBIIS010000040.1:12755-20944 GCA_037446375.1 Bacteroidota bacterium
AGAAATCCTGCACTCTGCTCAAAGGCCTTTGCTCCCATTCTCTTAACTTTAAGAAGCTCGCTTCTGGATTTAAAAGGCCCGTTTTCGGTCCGGTAATCGATTATATTCTGAGCAAGCTGGGGACCTAAGCCCGATACATAAGTAAGAAGATGGCTGCTTGATGTATTTACTTCAACACCTACGGCATTTACGCAGCTTCGGACAATCTCATCGAGGCTGTTATGGAGCTTTGCCTGATCTACGTCGTGCTGGTATTGGCCAACGCCTATTGATTTTGGATCTATTTTCACAAGTTCTGCAAGCGGGTCCATTAGCCTTCTTCCGATTGAGATGGCACCCCTCACTGTAACATCATAGTCAGGGAACTCATCCCTTGCAGTTTTTGACGCTGAATATATTGAAGCTCCGGCTTCACTTACGACATATACCTGCATCTCCCTGTCAAATTTTATCCATCGGATAAAATCCTCGGTTTCCCGGCTTGCAGTTCCATTGCCGATGGCAATAGCCTCTGTCTTGTATGCCTCCACAAGTGAAAGAATCTTTTTGACCGACATTGCAGTCTCGTTCTGCGGAGGGTGAGGATATATAGTCTCATTGTGAACAAGATTTCCCTGTTTGCTCAGGCAGACAAGCTTGCATCCTGTACGGAATCCGGGGTCAAGTGCGAGAACATTCTTCTCTCCAAGCGGCGATGCAAGAAGCAGCTGCCTGAGGTTGTCAGCAAATACCCTGATCGCCTCATCATCGGCGTGCTCTTTTGAAATATTTCTGAATTCAGTCTCCATAGATGGTGAAAGAAGTCTTTTCCAGCTATCGGTAAGTGCATCAATTACAAGGCTTGATGAAGCATTCCGGCCTTTGACAAATAACTTTTCAAGCAGCTCAATAGCATGGTCTTCAAGCGGTTCCAGAGAGAGACGGAGAAATCCTTCTTCCTCTCCCCTTCTAATCGCAAGCAGGCGGTGCGAAGGACATTTCTTCAAAGGCTCGGCCCAGTCAAAATAATCAGAATATTTAATCCCGTCGTGCTCCTTGCCCTTTACAGCTTTTGAATATATAACTGCCTCCCTTTCATACAGATATCTCATCTGCTTCCTGGCTCTTTCATCCTCGCTGATTTGCTCGGCAATAATGTCGCAGGCACCCGAAAGGGCATCCTTTACAGACTCTACCTGGTCAGTGAGATATTTTTCTGCCTCCTCAGATGGTGAACGATCAAATTGTTTCATTATGAAATCAGCAAGCGGCTCCAGCCCCTTTTCCCTTGCTATGGTTGCCCTGGTCCTTCTCTTTGGACGATAGGGAAGATAAATATCCTCAAGTTCCGACATAGTAAGGGCAGCATCGATCTTCACCCTCAGGGCGGGAGTCATTTTCTCCTGTTCTTCAATTGATTTGATTATGCTCTCACGACGCTTTTCAAGCTCAATAAGACGTTCATATTCATCTTTTATATTCAGGAGTTTAACCTCGTCGAGACTGCCTGTGATCTCTTTCCTGTACCTGCTTATAAACGGGATAGTGGCACCATCATCAAGAAGCCTTATTGTATTTTCTACCTGCCATTCATGCAGTCCAAGTTTTTTTGCTATTAATTCAATATGTTTATCTGCAGCCATCTTTATAAGTAGTATTTTATATTATTCTTTGATAGTGAAAATGTTGAAGAGTTGAAGCGTTGAAACGTTCAACAAATCAATTTTCAAATTTCCGGATTATTCAACATATATAACAAGTCCCTTCAGGTATTCGCTCTCTGGATGGTAAATATTGACAGGATGATCGGGAGGCTGGCTCAGCTGATGGAGTATCCTTACATTACGGTGTGTGTTTGCCGCTGCCGCGAACACCGATTTTCTGAAATTCTCGCGGTTCACAACCTGTGAACAGGAGAAGGTAAAAATAATGCCGCCGTGCCTTATCTGCTCAATGGCTTTCATATTCAGCCGTTTATATCCCTGAAGTGCATTTGAAAGAACATCTGTATGCTTGGCGAAGGCTGGCGGATCCAGTATTATTACATCGTACTTATCCTTGATATCATTTAGAAATTCAAATGCATCGGTCCTGAATGACTTATGTCTCTCATCATTGCCGAAATTCAGCCTTACATTTTCGTCAGCCATGTCGATGGCCCCTGCTGAGCTGTCAACTGTATGTACCATCCTGGCATTTTTTAGTGCATAGACCGAAAACCCGCCGGTATATGCAAACATATTAAGAACATCTTTTCCCTCTGTATATTCGGAAAGCAGCTTTCTGTTCTCACGCTGATCTATAAAAAATCCTGTCTTCTGTCCGGTTGCCCAGTCAACAGAGAATTTAAATCCTTCCTCAGTTACAATTACAGGTCCCGAGCCTCCTGTAATAAATTCATTAACACCCTGAATACCTGACATGTGCGGAATAGTGCCCTCGCTTTTATCGTAAATCGCAGTAACCTTATCGCCGAGAAGCTCCTTAACGACTGAAGCTATCTCAATTCTCATCCTGTACATTCCTACCGAATGCATCTGCATTACCGCGACACCGTTATAGTAATCTATAATAAGGCCGGGGAGATAATCACCTTCAGCATGGACAAGCCTGAATACATTTGTTTTTACATTTTCTGTGAGTCCAATATTATGCCGGTATTCAAGCGCTGATCTTATCCTATCCCTGAAAAAATCTATATCGGGCTTTACCTTTACAAAAGAGAGTATCCTTACTGCAATGGAGCCTGGTGCATAATGTCCTGTTCCGAGAAATTCATCCTTATTGTCGTAGACATCCACCACATCTCCTTCAACCGGATTTCCGTAAATCTTCTTGATCGCACCTGAGAATATCCAGGGATGAAGTCTTCTGGCCGACTGGTCTTTCCCGGATTTCAAAACTATTTTTACTGTCTCCACACTTATCTGTATTTACAACTTTTAATCAGCTATTTTTTACCGAACCTGAAATTTTCCAGCTTTCTGTAAATCTCATGACAAACCCAGGCATCAGTGGCAGCATAAAGCTGCTGAGGTTCTGTTAATTGATCCGCTTCCCAATCCGTTACCTGCTGACTCTTTGATATCCTGAAACCGAGTACAATTGCCGTAAGTTTCTTTAAGCCTGAACTTTCTATTCCAAAATCCTTGACAAATTTCTGAAGGTCAACAAATCCTTCAGGCTGAAACTTCCTGATATTTGCAAGGGATTTTAAATCGTCGTGGATCGCCACACCGGCCTTGATTATTTTTGGATCAGAAAGTATCCCGACCAGCTCATCAGGAAGACCTATCTTGTTTATCCTTATTAGACAGGCAAAATTTCTGTCGGAGAGCTGGATCAGCGACACCCTGTTCTTTCTTCCCTTTTTGAATGAGGGGCGGGTCTCTGTGTCAAAACCAAGTAGTGTTGAATTTCTGAAGCGCTTTATGGCACTTCTGAATCCAATAAAATCGTCGGCAAGTACAATTTCTCCGTCAAATGACTTCAGTTCAAGAGACCTGATTTCATCAACGGTTATGTTAGGTAAAAAATTGCTATTTGTTTCCATCCCTGAACTCTCTTTGTCGTTTAGAAAGGAACCAATCTGAATGATCATCGTCATCTTTTTTTGCACCTTTCTCATCAATATCATCGACATCCTTTCCCGAACTCACAAAAACATGAATAGCCTTAAGTGAATTAATAAGTCTTATTCCCCAGTAGTTCTCAAAATTCATCCTGCATTCCCATACAGCATCATTCATAACTTCGTCAGTCCCTGTCTGGTAAAGAAGTACATAGTTTTTCATATCCTGGTAGATATCAGCCAGATCTTCAGCTATTCCTGATAATTTTGTCCCTTCGTCTGCTGAAGTTGGCTCATCGGGAAGCTCAATATAATCATTTGCAGCTCCGAAGGTTGCCCGCAGATTATCCTGGATAATATTCCAATCGTTCTCGGATACAAATTTTTCGTTTCCCTCTTCGAAATGTGGTTCAAGAACAGGCAGCAATGAAGCTTTGAGATAAAGAAGAGGTAAAAGCTTCTGCATGATATTAAGCAACTCCGCGCCTTTGATCTCAGAGGCATGTTCCGCGTATTTGCAGAACTCTGTGGCAACTGCCGTAAATTCAACAACATGTCCGGAATATACAGGATTATCTGTTTTTTTCATTGAAAGGAAATTTTGTGTGCAAAAGTAGGCATTTTTTATGCTAACATCTGAAAAAACAAGTGGTGTTCATCTGAAAACGGTGATGTAATCCGGAGAATCATGATTTCCAGTGAAGGTTCATATCCTTGTCTGTCTCAATCTTATTATGATCGAGAAGCCATCTGACAACCTTAATTACTTTTTCTGATGGATATTCAACTTCCCTGACAAGGCCCTCCATATCGGGATGTTTATTGTTCAGAACCGATTTTATCTCTTCGAGTATTATGTCGAACTCGTATTTGCTCAGATCGAGCTCATTCCTGTCGCGGCAGGTATCGCAGATCCCGCATCTGTCAGATTCTTCGCCAAAATAATCAAGGAGCATCTGCGATCTGCACCTGTTTGAAGATTCGGTGTACTCAATCATCTTCTCCAGCCTGAAAATATACTTTTCCCTGACATGAAGATAATTCTCAGGTGAGATAAAAAGTGCTCTCCTGTCTATTCTTTCATCAGTAAATATTACGAGGGGTGTTTTCTTGCCGGGAATATATCTTATTATATTCTGGGCCGAAAGGCGGACAAGATAGTGATAGATCGTGTCGCGGGAAAGAGCTGTTTTTTTTGCAAGTAACTCCTCATTTACGGCAACGAACTCTGTAAACATACCTGAATAGGACCTCAGGAGCAGCTTTATAAATCCGTCGAATGATTCGTTTGCAACCTGGAATTTATAAAGGTCGTCGCGTCCTACGATAAAATGAACCCTTGAAGGATTGTTTATCTCCTCTGTGAACTCAAGGTATCCCTCCCTCTGCAGGAACTGCAGACAATTATAGGTTTCATTTACCGGCAGCCTGAACTTTGCGACAAAATCAGACATATTAAAATCGAAAATATTATCCTTCCCCGCTCCCACAGGTACCTGAAGATAGTTGCATACTGCCTCATAGACATCCTTTATCCTGTCGGTATCGGGGAATCTCTGCCTTATGCTGTCCTTCAGCCTGTTCCGGTCGGCCTCCGACCAGAGGAGAACTGCAAACGCCTGTTTGCCGTCTCGTCCAACCCTGCCGCTCTCCTGAAAATAGGATTCAATACAATCCGGAATATCCCAATGGATAACAAACCTTACGTCAGATTTGTCAATCCCCATTCCGAATGCATTTGTCGCAACTATCACTCTAGTCTCTCCCGTACTCCACGACTGCTGCTTTTTATCTCTGAGTTCCTGAGGCAGTCCGGCATGGTAGTGATCCGCGCTTATTCCATTTGCATCAAGAAACTCAGCGATCTCCCTGCTTCTTTTCCTGCTTCTTACGTAGATAATACCGCTTCCCGCAAACTTGCCAATTGCATTCTGAACATAGGTTCCCTTATCTTCCGTCTTTCGGACCAGATAAGCAATGTTTTTTCGTTCGAAGCTTATTTTCAGCAGGTTAGACTTTTTGAAATGAAGGCGCGACATAATATCATCCGCAACATTTGGTGTGGCAGAAGCTGTAAGCGCCAGGAATGGAACGTTTTCGGGAAGCATATCGCGCAGCTCAACGATTTTAAGATAAGATGGCCTGAAATCATAGCCCCATTGAGATATACAATGTGCTTCATCAACTGCAACAAGTGAAACGTTCATCTTCGCAGCCTTTGCCCTGAAAAGCTGCGTAGATATCCTCTCAGGCGAGATATAGAGAAATTTGAAATCCGCATAAATGCAATTCTCAAGCGCTATATCGATCTCCTCACCCGACATGCCGGAGTGGATCGCGACAGCCTTTATTTCCATCTTATTAAGTCTGGCAACCTGCTCTTTCATCAGTGCGATAAGAGGAGTTATAACGAGGCAAATACCCTCATTAACGAGGCCTGGCACCTGGAATGTAATTGACTTTCCTCCCCCAGTGGGCATAAGTCCAAGTGTATCTTTCCCCGCGGCAACAGAGCGTATTATCTCTTCCTGCAGGGGTTTGAAGGAGGTAAAGCCCCAGTACTTTGTAAGCAGTTTTTTATAGTTGTCGATATCCACCATTGAAGTAATATAATATCAGGGCTTTAACAAGTACTCTGTCAAAACGAAAAAATTGACCATTAATGAACAGCTATGCAAAAATACTAACTGTTATTCAATTTTTTAAAGCCGCTAAAAATAAATGGATAAGTTTTAAGAGTACCGTTTTTTTGTGTAATTTGCGCAACAAATTTAATACCTGCAGAAATGTCGTTTGTAAATGATAAGATTCTCTTCGAAGGACTGACATTTGATGACGTTCTTCTGGTACCATCCTATTCCGAAGTTCTTCCGCGGGAGGTAGATATAAGCACAATGTTTTCAAGGAACATCAGACTAAACACACCTATCGTCTCGGCAGCAATGGATACTGTCACTGAAGCTGAACTTGCTATCGCCATATCACGCGAAGGCGGCATCGGTGTCATACACAAAAATATGACGATTGAAAAGCAGGCAGCCCAGATAAAGAAGGTAAAGAGAGCGGAGAACGTCATGATCTACGATCCTGTTACAATCCATGCAGATGCTACGGTTTCTGAAGCCATTAACCTGATGAAGGAGTACAGGATAGGCGGGATACCAGTTGTTGACAGGAATGGCATTCTGAAAGGGATTGTTACTAACAGGGACCTCCGGTTTGAGAGTAACGGAGCCAAGAAGATTTCCCTTGTCATGACAACCAATCTTATCACAACCGATCATCAGTCTAACCTTGAATCCGCTGCACGGATACTTCAGAAGCATAAGATCGAGAAATTGCCCATTATTGATGAAGGAGGTAAGCTTATCGGTCTCATAACGTATAAAGATATAACCAAGACAAAAGATCGTCCAAACTCGTGTAAGGACGACAAGGGACGGCTGCGTGTTGCAGGAGCTGTAGGAATTGCAGCTGACACACTCGAGCGCGCTGAAGCTCTTATAAATGCAAACGTTGACGCCATAGTAATTGATACTGCCCACGGTCATACAAAGAATGTTATAACAATATTGAAGGAGATAAAAAGGAGCTATCCGCATGTTGATGTAGTAGCAGGGAATATCGGTACGGCTGAGGCTGCAAAGCGGCTTGCAAAAGAGGGTGCGGACGGAGTAAAGGTCGGCATTGGCCCCGGATCAATTTGCACAACGCGAATAATTGCAGGGGTAGGCATTCCACAGCTGTCTGCTGTCTATAATGTTGCCAAAGCTCTTGAAGGATCGGATATTACCATAATTGCAGACGGAGGCATAAGATATTCGGGCGACATAATAAAAGCAATAGCTGCAGGTGCCGATTCAATTATGGCCGGTTCGCTCTTTGCGGGTGTTGAGGAGTCCCCGGGCGAATTTATTATCTATAATGGAAGAAAATTCAAGACATATCGTGGCATGGGCTCGATCGAGGCTATGCAGATGGGTTCAAAAGACAGGTACTTCCAGGATGTTGAAGATGATATAAAGAAACTTGTTCCCGAAGGAATCGAAGCAAGAGTACCTTATAAGGGAACACTTAATGAAGTAATATACCAGATGACCGGAGGACTGAGAGCTGGAATGGGATATCTCGGTGCCGGTAACATAACTATTCTCAAAAAAGAGGCCAAATTTGTCAGAGTAACCAACTCAGGAATAATCGAAAGCCATCCGCATGACGTTACGATTACAAGAGAGGCCCCTAACTACTCAAGAAAATCATTTGAATAATTACTCCTTCAGGATTAGATGAAACTCAGATTCTCAGCAGCACTTTTCCTGATAATTCTAAGCTGTAACAGTCGTGCCCAGGATATATCCGACAGGGTATTAATGACCGTTAACGGTCAGAGTGTTACCGCAGGTGAATTCATCAGGATGTACAAAAAAAGCTATGAACCCGGCAATCTGAAGGATCTGGACAGCTACCTTGATCAGTTTGTTGTATTCAAGCTTAAAGTTGCAGAGGCAGTTCATTCAGGAAATGATACAACAAAGGCATTCAGGACAGAGCTCGGAGGTTACCGGAATCAGCTGGCTCAGAATTACCTTACAGATCCTGACACAAAGGAAAAACTTCTTAAGCAGGCTTATCTCCGGTC
>JBBIIS010000041.1:0-20944 GCA_037446375.1 Bacteroidota bacterium
AGCTGTATATATCTCTGACAAAAAAGGGGGGGAAGGATGTGTAAGGGATATAATTGAACAGGTTCTCAGACTGCATAACAACTGGATGGATTCAGACGCATTTTCGTGGTAGGTTATGAAAGCACTTTTAAAATTAATAAGATGGCAGAATCTGCTAATTGTCATTCTGACAATGTGCCTGATGAGATACGGAATACTTGATTCAATACTGAGCAGGATGATGGTACCACTTTACAGTACCTCCGGTCACCTGGCACCTATGTCGCTTCAGATGCCACTGTTCGATTTCATTCTCCTTGTTCTTGCTACTGTTATGCTGACAGCCGGCGGATATGTAATAAATGACTACTTCGATATAAAGACAGATCTGATAAACAGAGGGAAGGTAATCGTTGGCACTAAGATCCCGAGAAAGCAGGCAATGATGTGGCACAACATTCTCAATCTGCTTGGCGTCATACTGGGATTTTATGTTTCATGGAAATCTGGATATATCTGGATGGGCATACTTTTCCTTATCGTTTCCGGATTGCTCTATTTCTATTCGGCCAGTTATAAGAGGCAATTTCTTATAGGGAACGTAATTGTTGCTATTCTGACAGCGATGGTGCCAATGCTGGTTGTTATTTATGAAGCTCCTTTCCTGTTCAGCTATTATGCCCTGAGCGCAGTTAAGATCCCTTCAATAGCTGTTACATTCTGGTGGGTGGGAGGTTTTGCTGTCTTTGCATTTATTATCACTCTAACAAGAGAGATAATAAAGGATATTGAGGATTTTGAAGGTGATGTTGCCTATGGGAGAAATACAATCCCTGTTGTTATTGGCATTCTGACAACAAAAATTATTACTATCTGCCTGATAATGATAACCATCGCAATGCTATGCCTTTCATGGATCTACTTCGTGCCAGATTATGCCACACTTATTTACCTCTCGGCATTCGTAGTAATTCCAATGATCATTGTAATATACCTTGTAGTAAGGAGCAAAAGCCGCAGGCAGATGCATAGCGCCAGCCGGCTGATGAAGATCATTATGCTGACAGGAATCCTGTACTCTGTTCTTGTAAGGGTACTTGTTACTTACAACCTTGTCTGAAATGCTTTTTGGAATACAGGAAAAATATCACTTTATCCTGGCCTCACGATCACCCAGGAGGCAGGAACTGCTAAAGGAGGCAGGATTTGAGTTTGCTGTAAAGTTGGTTGATTATGATGAGGAATTTCCGGTGACCCTGAAAGGGAAGGAAATCGCGGAGTTCCTGTCTGCACGTAAGGCGCTTTCCTTTTCTGAAGATATGATTTCACAGGATGAGGTTCTAATCACTGCTGACACTATTGTCTGGTGCCAGAACAGGGTACTCGATAAGCCAAGAAATTATAGTGAGGCTTTTGATATATTAAGGGTTATCTCAGGAAATACCCATGAAGTAATTACAGGCGTTACATTCCGTGTATCAGAAAAATATCATACATTTTCGGAAACAACTATCGTGAAATTCGATATTCTTTCTGATGAAGAGATAAATTTTTATATTAAGAGGTGCAAACCGTATGATAAAGCCGGTGCATATGGCATTCAGGAATGGATAGGGTTGATAGGCAACAGCTATCTTCAGGGATCTTACTTTAATGTTATGGGTCTGCCTGTTAACAGGCTGATCAGGGAGCTCAGAGTTTTTCTTGAAGGGTTAAATTGATAATTTGAGTTCAGTAAAGATTGTCCCGGTAATTCACAGGTAAATTCGGCAATATTGATTTTTAATACCGGGCAAAGTTTTTGGCTCCCTGTCATCTTGTTTTGGATCTTCATCATTTCGGATAACACAGACATATTGAGTTTAGCCACCTATTCTGCCTGGCCGTCAGACCAGGGACAAACTGTAAATCCGTTTTCAGAGTTTAGTAATTACTTTTAGATTGATTCTGCATAGTTTCTGAAGTTATCTAGTATAGCCTGCCATCCGGTCTTCTGCAATTCCGGGGAATTTTCCGATTCTGACTCAAATGTTTCAGTAACAATTGTCTTGTCTTCATTTCTGGAGAAGGTGACCTTTACTTTTCTTTCATCACCCAGTGTGTAAAATATATGATCATAAATCTCAATCTCATCATATATACCCCAAAAATCGAAACCAAAACTGCCATCTTTCGCCTCCATTCTGCTGGTGAATTTTCCACCCTTTCTAAGATCGTTCTCTGCTCTTGGTGTATGCCACTCTTCCGACGCGTAGTTCCACTTAACAATATGTTCGGGGAGAGTCCACAGGTCCCAGACTTTATTTATGTCTGAGCTAATTGCTGTATAAACTGTTACAGTATTTTTCATTCTTGTACTTTTCAAATATAACAATTGAATATGCAATTTGTTTAACTAAGTCATTTAGCCTGATCTTTAACAGTTTCTTAATTATTCCTTAATCCCCTTGTCATCTGCATGGGATATTTTTGTGATTGGATTTCCAAATATTCCTGTTAAAGAATTTTGCTAATTAATTTAGTATAAGAGGTATGATCAGTTTTGTGAGATATCCGTGCGAAAACCGGGAGGGGCTTACTTCCAATAAGGATCAATTCCATTTCTGGGAATTGTATTCCGGAAACTCCTTAATTACATCCTCCATATACCTGATAATATTGATCAGGGGAAGAAAGTAGCTTTTCAGGTAAGATGGCTGGAAAAAGCAATTTTGAATGATCTCGGTGATGGTATAGTACAACATATATCTTTTCCTCACCTGCCAGTGGTTACTTCGTTTTATGCGACAGCCATTGCAGCTGAAAGAGCCGGCTATCAGAATCAGATTAATATTTGCAACAGGCACAAGAAAAGATACAAGGGATTCCTGGTGAGAATAAAAAATAATATTCTGCCCTCGGAATACCAATAATAAAGACCGAGCCTTTGGGGCCACAGGAATTGGCGAACCATAACTGGCTTTTAGTTTCCGGCGCAGGAATTGAGCATCCTGATCCTTCATACTTTAATGTCTGGCTCACTTACCAGCTTAATAAGGGAAGCCTTGCAGAAGCTATATGGAATGGATTCATAAAAGGTATAAAAACAGGAACTTTCAATATCAATGATCAGATGGGTGCCAGTCTTAAAGTTTTTGATTTCATGAAAACATCGGGGCAGGTTAACTTTTCTGAAGGGAAATTTCGCACTACTCACAGAGTAAATAAATTTGCTTTGTAAGTATTTATTAATTAATTGTTTACAGTTATGAAATTTTCTCCTAACAATTTCATGATACTTTTGGTCAATAAATTTCAGACAAGAATTGGTCAAATACATGTTTCTATATCTGAAAACCGGCAACGGCCATCTGGCACCAGCAGGGGCATTGTCGGAATGTATGAAGGCCAGTTGTAATAAAAACATTGAGATTCAGCTTATTGATGGACTTTCGGATGCACCCGCGCTGGTACGAAAGATAATTGAGGATGGCTACAGCTATACTGTAAATAAGGCACTCTGGATTTTTGAATCGCTTTATGCCTTAAACAAGATCAGGTTTATTTCGGCACTGACGTCGAGACTTGTTTCCCTTTTCATTATTAATAGCATTGAGAGAGAGATTATTCTGCAGGAGCCGGGAAAAATTGTGTTATTCCATTTCTTTCTCATTGAACCCGTTCACATAATTCTCAGAAAACACATGCTTAACATCCCGGTTATTACAGTTGTGACTGATCCATTCAGTGCACATCCAATATGGTTTCTAAGGAAGGATCAGAACTTCATTGTGTTCAGCAGTGAGCTAAAAGAAAAGTGCGTGAGGATGGGAATTCATCCTGAAAAAATCAAAGACTTTCCTTTCATACTTAACAGGAAATTTGACAAGGTGAATGATAATATTCTGAAGCAGGTTATCCGTTCAAAGTATGGATTCAGACCTGATTCACGGGTAATTCTTCTTATGGGAGGCGGGGATGGAATACCCAGGGGGAAGAAAATACTCAAGAGCATTATCAAATCAGAGCCCGATTATGAACTTGCAGTTGTATGCGGTAAGAACTGGCAGCTTGAAAAAAAGTTTAAAAAGCTGGTCGTAAAGCATGGGAATGGAAATATCAGGGTATTTGGTTACATAGATTTTGTACATGATCTTATATCAATTTCTGATGCTGTAATAACAAAGTGCGGCGCTTCTTCCTGCATGGAAATACTTTATCTGGGCAAGATCCCCATAATAAATAACTACATATGGGAGCAGGAGAAGGGTAATATGGAATTTATAGCAAAAGGCAATATGGGAATTGTGGAAAGAAGAATTTTTTCTCTTCCAAGGGTAATTAAAAAGCTTTTTTCAGATACTGGATATCACAGCTATTTATCAGAAAATATACAGAAAGCGGCCATCAGAAATGGTGCAAGCATGGTCTCTGATTTCATTTTAAACTATAAATCTTAAAAGACTTCAAACATGAATATACTTGTAATCTCTGATTTACATATGGATACAAATGACAAGGCCGGACTGTTCCAATGGAACGAGCTTGAGTTTATCCTGGTCCTTGAGAAAATAAGAAAGCAATATTCTATAGACAAAATAATACTCAATGGTGATGTTTTTGAGTTGTTCAAGTACTCTCTTGATGATATAAAAAATGCTAACCAGTTTCTCGTTAAATACCTTATTGATAAAGATATTATCTTTGTACGAGGCAATCATGATTTGGTCAACACATTTGGAGAAGCCAGCTATATGATTACAAATTCGACAGGACAGACAATATATATTGAGCACGGTCATAATGCTGACTGGTTCAACGGAAGCAGAATCGGGCGCGCCCTTGGAAAATTAGGACTTACCTTTATGAAAAGGGTATCGGAATCGAAGTTTATGCTGAATATTTATCTTCAAATAGTTGCAACGAACGAAGAGATAAATAAGATCCCTAAAAAGTACAACACAATCAAATATCTTACTTATGCCATGAAACTCCTGAAGGAGTTTGACGTGGTAATCCTTGGCCATACCCACAAACTTGAATCTCATCATACTTACTTTCTTAACAGAAAAAAGCGTTATCTTAACTGTGGCTCCTGTTCTCTGGGTAGATTCCAGGGGATCGTACTTGATACCGAGACTCTCAGGTACGAACTTATTAAGGAGACAAAAGAGTCTCTGAAAAATGCATACTCACCACAATATGTTAACTGATCCGATAAAAAGACTAATATTTATTTTATCCGCCACATCATTATCGGCAACTTTTCTAACCTACCCGGTAGAAGCTCAGATTTTAAGTGACACTATTGTAATGCGGCATATCAGAAAAGGTATCGACTATACTTATAACATGAATTTTAAGGATGCTCAGAAGGAGGCTGATGAGATCAGAAGGATCTATCCGGGTCATCCTGTCAATTTCCTTTTCAGGGCAATCATTATTTATTGGCAAAATTATCCTCTGACTCCTTCTTCATCTGCAAGCAACGATTTTGAAGGGACTCTTCACCAGGCGATTGAATCATGTGAAAAAAACTATAAGGTTGAACATGATGCTGAGATACTTCTGACTGATCTTTCTTCAAGGGGAATGCTGCTCCTGTACTATTCCGATAATGGACTTTCCCGTAAGGTAATAGGGATGGCCGGAGGAACATACCATTATTTAAAGCACTCCTTCCTCTATACATCGGTAAGTCCTGACTTTTATTTTTTTACGGGATTATACAGGTATTACCGCGAGGAATATCCTGAGGTTCATCCCATTTACAGACCTGTCGCATCACTATTCCCGAAGGGAGATAAGGAAAAGGGAATAAAGGACCTTGAAATTTCTTCGGAAAAATCAGTGTTCCTCAAGGCCGATTCATACTCCTTCCTCACCTGGATATTCACAAATTTCGAAAAGGATTCTCAGCGGGCAACTGGCTATATAAAAAGATTAAGCGAGCTCTATCCTGAAAATTATTCTTATACGGTTACATATTCTAAGGACCTGTTAACGTCAAAAAGATATGACGATGCTGAAAAGCTGATACAATCAATATCCGGAAAAACGAATAACAGGTATTTGCTTGCGGAGACCGATATTCTTAATGGAATCCTGCTGGAAAATAAGTATAAAAACATGAAGAGAGCCAGGGAAAGCTACGAAAAGGGAATAAGTATCCTTACAGGATTCGGAGTCGTTGGAAATGAGTTCGCAATACTTGGATACATGGGGCTAAGCAGGATTTGTGAATCAGAAGGAGATCAGCAGGGGATGAAGCGGAACAGGAGGCGGGCCGAGGATCTTAGCAATTAACCTTCGCCGGGAAGGGATTCCTGTTAATATATGTACAAAAAGCTCCCGGGAACTTTACCTGCTTTTCCGGAAGTCAGACAGTAAAATTGTATATATATCAGTATTTATAACAGTAAACTCAGCCGGAATTTTGACTTTATTTGCAAATTTACTAATTGATATGGCTCAAAAAGGTTTAATTAACTTCTGGATGACTGCAATATTAACCACGCTGGCCGGGATGGCCATTGCTGTGATTGATTCTCAGCCAAACTGGGATGATGCAGGAATTACAGCGGGAATGCTGTTTTTAGTATCGGGAATTGCTTCATTTGTCAATCCAAAAAAATTATGGCTTTGGGCGCTGCTGGCAGGAATCTGGCTGCCTGTGGCAGCTATCGCAAGGAATGGTGACATTACAATGTTCATTGTGCTGATATTTTCATTTGGAGGATCGATATCAGGCAGCCTTATAAGGCGGATTGTCAAAAGGGAAGATTAATAACTTATCATGATAAAGATTGTTGCGGACGACAAAATACCTTTTCTCAAAGGAGTGCTTGAACCATTTGCCACAATAAGGTATCTGCCGGGAAAGGAGATAACACGAAAAACCATAGCTGACGCAGACGCCCTTTTGATTCGTACGCGTACAAAATGCACCGGAGAATTCCTTGAAGGATCCAGTGTAAAATATATTGCCACTGCGACTATCGGATTCGACCATATTGATACAAGGTACTGCGATTCCCATTCTGTTAAATGGACTAATGCTCCCGGCTGTAACTCATCTTCAGTTCAGCAATATTTAATAGCTGCACTTCTTAAAATTTCCCAGGAATTCAGGTTTTCACTTTCTGGTAGGACCATAGGAATTGTGGGGGTTGGAAATGTCGGATCGAAGATTGAAAAGGCAGCATCGCTTCTCGGCATGAAAGTACTTCTTAACGATCCGCCACGGGCAAAAATAGAGGGATCAGAGCGATTTACTGACCTTGAGACCCTTTTCAGGGAATCAGATATAATCAGCCTGCATGTTCCCCTGAACATTGTTGGTGAAAATAAGACGTACCACCTCATAAATGAAACATCTCTTAAAAAGATTAAAAAAGGGGCATGGCTTGTAAATTCCTCAAGGGGAGAGGTGACTGATACAGCCTCAGTAAAAAAAGCACTTGCATCCGGCAGGCTTGCCGGAACTGTTCTGGATGTGTGGGAGCACGAACCAGATATAGATATGGAACTGCTGGGCAAAGCTTTTATTGCAACTCCACATATTGCAGGCTATTCTACTGATGGTAAGGCAAATGGAACAGCTATTGTTGTCAATGACCTGTCACGCTTTTTTAGCCTTCCCGTAAAGGATTGGTATCCCCGGACTTTACCTGAACCAGCCGGACCTACAATTGAAATAAACTGCAGAGGCAAGCTGCCTGAAGAGATTCTCAGAGAGGCGGTTTCGGGTACCTACAGCATCTCAGAGGATGACCTTGCTCTTCGATTCTCTCCGTCAGATTTTGAGAAGCAGAGGAATGACTACAGGATAAGAAGGGAATTCCCGGCATTCAATATTGAACTCACCGGAGGTAATATGCAGACCCGGAGCATTCTGAAAGATATGGGGTTTAAATTGCAGGGAAGTGATGCGCTATAGTGCTTCTCTTCAATTTATAATTAAAAATATTATCCTGAAGAAGGATTATTTCTCATTAGGGTCAATAACGCCCGAGTCGCGTGATAATGAATCAGGAATTGCAACTGGCGGATGTGATTTAACAATTTTTTCCATTGCTATCCTTTTATCCTGTACCATCTGTACAGCAATTTCATAAGCATCTCCGTAAGATTTACCCTCGGAAATAAGTTTTCGCTCCATCATTTCAAGAGCAACGGAGTACTCGGTTTCATCAGCCGTGATCTGTCCATCGATCCATATTTCCTTAGGAGGAATGAAATGATACGCAAGATCATTCCCGCTGAAACCGAAATCGGGATAGACATTTTTCCTTATGAGGTAACCATCGACGATCCAGATAGAAATTCCGTCACGCTCGCCCATAGGAATTCTGTATATGTTCTCAAGATGTACGCTGTCGGGGCCGTTTTTGATCTCCTTATCATTGTAGGAATCAAGTACAGAAACTTTTCCGAGTGATGCCTCATGTGCCTGGCAGATTTCCTGGTTTTTATGCCTTATGAGCTGTTCCAGCATAAGCGATGAGTAATGTGCTGAATCGTATGTCATGCCAAATTTTGCCATCAGATGTCTCTCGTGAAGTTCGTGAGCGAGAGTGAGCTCGAATTCCTCGCATGAAACGGCATTGTCGATCCATATCTCACCTGCTGGGTTATATACATACCTCTGCTCATTGCCTCCGTACAGAAACTCCTTGTAAATCTTTTGCCTTACTACATTTCCATCCACTATCCAAATGTCGTATTTATCCTTTTTACCCCAATAGTAGCGATATACATTGTCTACTTTTTTGCCAGTGCAACCGACTGCCAGGACAAAAAGAATTATATAAGCTGATTTTTTCATTGAAATGGGAAATTTCGATTGTAAAACAAATATACATCTTTAATTTTTATCGCCCGTTTTCATTATCCGGCTTTATGCAAAATTCTCTGAATAGGCCACGGTATCGAATCTTTTTTATAATTTCGTAAATCTTATTCAGTTCTCTATGGGCATTGGACAGATCTTATCAAAATACAGGGTATTGATTTCAATGGTCCTGAGTTTTGTTTTAATTGAAAATGTGGCCTGGATCATTGAGCCTACATTTTTCGGGAAGCTGCTTGACGCCCTTATCGACCATTTCTACGATCACACAAAGGTGGATTTCATGAAGCCCCTGCTGATCTGGATTCTCGTTTATTTTATTAATGTTGTAGGAGGGGCCCTGCACCGTTTCTTTACTGGCAGTGTCTATTCGAGGATGTATGCTGAAGTCGCAACAAAAGTCATTAATGATTCAAAATCGAGAGGGGATAAGAATTCCAAAATGCTTGTAAGAGCGGAACTGGTGAAGGAATATATTGATTTTTTTAAAGACCGTCTTCCCCAGGCGCTGTGGCAGCTCTCGGCTTCTGTAGGAGCTGTGATAGCACTGTTTTTCTATGATTACCGTATAGGAATTGTATGTCTTGTCGTTGTTTTCCCTGTGGGATTTATTAATAATGTAAGCCGTAAGAAAGTAGCCCATCTTCAGAAAGATATTCATGATAACCAGGAGGAGCTTTATAAACTCGTTGAGACCCGTGAGAATACAAGGATTCATGAGTTTTATTTCAATATGATCTCTCCCAGGACCAGGATTGCCAGATGGAATTCATTCTCCTATACTACTGTAAAGATTCTGCTTGTGATAATCTTTATTATGGTACTCTTTATATGCGTGGATGTTGACAATTTCTCTACCGGTAAGATTTACTCGGTTGTAGCATATCTGTGGACATTCATAGGACAAACAGACTACCTGCCGGAGCTCATGGAGAGCCTCGGTTCGATAAAGGATCTGAATAACAGGTTTGAAAAAGATCGGCATATCAAGAAAGATCTGGATGTTGCCTCAAACCTTATCTGACCAGTAGGCTGGCTTTGTATGTCACAGCTTTCCCGTTTAGTCTCCTCACCTTCGAATACTCCTTCACCTGGAAAACAAATGCCTGCAGCCGTGTATCAAGGGAAACGGTATCCTGTCCATCGTATGCGATATTTATGAATGGTATATTACCATGGTCTCTTCTGTAAGTATCACTTACAGAGGCCACAAGAGTTCCTGGCATGCATGTAAAGGGAAGAATTGCCGCGAATCCTGAGACTCCCTTATGAAAAAGAGCAACAGATGTTCCCATGGCAATAGCAGGATCACCATCGTAAAACTCATTCACATAATCATTGCATAGCCTTAGCATTTCATGTAGTGAGACATCCTTCCCATGATCTACAGAATGTTTTACATTTTTAAGGAGATTCTTTGCAACAAAATCCTGGCCATATCCTTGTATCCTTGATTTTATTTCACCTTTAATATCATTTTTCCATCTGCTGTCGCGTGTAAACCTGTACGTGGAATAATATATCCATTCTGAGAATGGAGCAATTACTACTTCTACGCCTAGCTCTTCAAGCCGGTTTGCAATGTTTCCATTACATCCTGCATTATCTCTCATGAATATCTCACCAATTATAGAAACAACCGGACGTCGTTCACTCCTGTCGATCTTTACTGACCTGAAATTTTCAGTGACCAGCCCGACAACCCTTGTCAGCCCCCTGGCTCCGTTTTCGATACATCTTTCCACATTCCTTAGGGACTCTTCATAAACCCTGTCTGTTTCACCTTTATTTATCTCATACGGTCGTATTTCGCGGTGGATCTTTCTTAGGAAGTCGGCTACTACAAATCCCCTCCATGCATTCAACCGGAATTTGGCTCCATGTTCTCCGGCAACATCTTCATATGATGTATCGTTTGATGGAGTAATAAGTTCAGCATCCCTGAAGCCCAGCCTGTCAAAGAGTATCCTGTGGAACTGGTTATACTGTCCGAATCTGCATGGCCCGTTATGGTCTGGCATAAAGAAGCTCATTTTTGAGGGATCTGCACCCGGCTCCTGAAGCTTTTTTATGAAACTGCCGGTTGTACAGATCATAGGATAACATTCCTTTGAAGAGGTATATTTTCTGCCGATTGCAATATCTTCCTCGGTCTGTTTAGGCAGCACCTCTGACGGAACGCCTATGGAACGGGCGGCGGCAGCAATAAGATAAGCGCCATCGTTCATATACGGGAAATAAAGTATTCTCTCTTTTGCCGGAGATGCCTGTCCCGGGCGGGGCCTGAAAATTTCATGAGTTTTCTTCTCATTCTGTTCAACACCCTTAAGGCTGTCGAGAAACGCTTCGATTCTCGTCACCATGCCTGCATCGGCAGAATGTTCGTCAACTTCGAGATGAAGGAACGGCTTGCCCTTAAGCTCTTCTGTTACATAATGGTGAATGAATGAATCGGGTCCGCATCTGAAATTGCTCAGATAAACGGCATACAATCCATCTGTCCTGGCAACATGCTGGGCTGCTGCAATTATCTTCTGTCCGTTAGGCCAGTACATATTACGGTAGTTCTCAAAGATATTGTACCCGGAAAGGTCAAGCATATCGAGAGGAATAGGCATTACGTTCTGCGTTATCAGCTTTTCGATAAGGGCCAGGTTGAGGTGAGGATCCGAGCTGTTGTATGGTCGTCCAAGTATAACCACGGGCTTTGCATTCCGGGGGATAGCTTTAAATAAATCCTTTCCGTATTCAATAAGTTTCTTCTCAAATGCAATCTGCGCTGCATCAGCCTTCAGAACAGCATTTTTTATCTCCTTTCTCTCCAGGCCGAATTTATCTCCGAAATATTCCGAAATCTCTTTCAAAAGCGCCCTTTCGAAGAACCTGAAATGAAGAGTGGGAACAAGCAGTTTTGATTCATCAACCTTCCCCTTAAAGGCAGCCCTCACCATAAATGGATAAGTCTGTATCCACGGGCAGTTCGTCTGGAATGTCTTATTGTACTTATTCGGCTTTGCATTTACGATAAAGGGAGTGAATATATAATCGACACCCCTCTCGATAAGGTCTATGACATGGCCATGCATCAATTCAACCGGAAGGCAGGTTTCGGTCGTCATCGATTCAATTGACTGTGTGACAAGTGCCTTATCAGATTCCCTCGAGATTATAACAGTAAATCCCAGCTCCTCAAAGAATGTTCTCCAAAACGGGAACTGCTGGTAAAATACCATCAGGGCTCTCGGAATGCCAATAGTTATCTTTTTCCATGTCTCAGGTTCGGAATATCCGGCCATGAGCATTTCTGTACGCTTCTCATAGAGATTTGGTATCTTATTGTCGGCCTTCTTCCTGTCGTCTGTCTCATATTTTTCACAGCGTCCTCCATAGAACAGTGATTTTTTTTCGCCCGTCACCTTTACCCTTCTGATCTCGCAATGATTTGTACATTCCTGACATACGAACCTGCTTATATTATATGTAATATTTCTTACACCAAATCCCCTGAAACGGGTTTGCTGACCCTCTTTCAGAGTTTTCTGCGCGAGGATCGCAGCTCCTATGGCGCCAGTGACATCAAAGTGAGGAGGAATGATTATTTTTTTTCCTACAACCTGTTCGAAAGCCGCAACTACAGCCTTGTTGTTTGTAACGCCGCCCTGGAAAAAGATCTTATCACCGATAGGCCTCTCTGCAACTACTTTCTGCAGATAATTATATACAATAGAGTAGGCGAGTCCGCCAACGAGGTTCTCATTACGGGCACCTTTCTGCATGTAGTTATTGAGATCAGATTCCATGAACACTGTACACCTGTCGCCGAGCTTAACAGGGCATTCCGAGCAGAGTGCCATATCTCCGAATTCCTGAACTATCTTAATATTAAGCTTCTCTGCCTGCTCTTCAAGAAACGATCCTGTGCCTGCGGCGCAGACCTTGTTCATCTCGAAATCGACCACAACTCCGTTCTCGATGCTTATATACTTTGAGTCCTGGCCTCCAATCTCGAATATAGTGTCAACTGTCGGATCATAATCAATAGCTGCAGTTGCCTGAGCTGTGATCTCATTCTGGATCGTGTCGGCACCGATGAAGTCGCCTGTCAGATACCTTCCTGAACCCGTGGTGCCGGCTCCGATTACTTCTACTTTCTCTCCTGTCTCATCATATATCTCCGACATACCTCTCTGGATTGCTTCAAGAGGCTTGCCTGCAGTTGGAAGATAGCGTCTGGCCACAACATTGTGATCCCTGTCGATAAGCACAATGTTAGTGCTGAGTGATCCGACATCTATCCCAAGGTAAACATGGAGCTTTTCAGCCCCATCCCTTACCGGGTGAATGACCTTATTGTACTCCGCTTCAGATTCTTTCAGCTGGGGAAGTGTCACGAATGTCGTTGAATCATTGGTAAGGTAATCGTTAAGTTTCTGAAGACCCTTGAAATGATCCATCTCAAGATTATTGGAAGTGGCATATATTACTGCACCTATGGCTCCCATTGATGAATGGTGAGGCGATATGATAAGCTCGCCGTCTGAAAGACCGAGTACCTCCCTGAATGCACGGACCATTCCAATATTTGCAGCCACTCCGCCTGAAAAAAGAACCGGTTTCTTTATCTCCTTGCTTCTTGCGACGTTACTTCTGAAGTTCCTGGCAAGGGCAAAGCACAGACCTGCAACTATGTCGTGAAGTGGAGTCGCGATCTGCTGATGGTGTATCATATCGCTCTTGGCAAAAACGCTGCAGCGTCCTGCAATCCTGGGAGGATCAGCGGACCTTAGTGACATTTCTCCGAACTCTTTTTCGATGGGAACACCAATCCTTCTAGCCTGCTGATCGATGAAAGAGCCTGTTCCAGCAGCGCAAATGCTGTTCATTTCAAAATCGACAAGCCTGGATCTCATTGTTGAGGGATCCTCTTCAAGTATTATAAGCTTTGAATCTTCGCCACCGATCTCAATTACGGTCCTTACTTCCGGGAAAAGCTCTATTGTCGAAGTTGCCTGTGCTATAATCTCATTTACGAACACACCTCCGATAAGGTCAACTGCAAGCTTTCCACCCGATCCTGTCAGGGCATACCCTTTGATCGATCCGGAAGGAATCCTCCCAAGGATATTATCCAGCCTCATTTTAAGGATATTGAACGGCTTTCCGTGAACATAATCATAATAATCCTCAAGAATTTCGAATTTCTCATTCATCAGCACAGTATTAAGTGATACTGAACCGATATCAAAACCTACTAAATACCTTATCGGGGAATTGTTATTTATAACTTTAGCCATGCCAGAAAGATTTCTGTTAGGATTCACATGAATTTAAGAAGAAGGTTACCCAAAGCCAAAATTAGTTATTTAATGCCATAGTTGTTTAAAAATAACATATATGACATATAAGATTCTTATATATCTTTCTATAGTAAAGATAATAAGCAATATAGAGTCAGGTAAAGGATAAAAATTACTTATGGTTAATCAAATTCACTTATACCCACTCTTCTTTTAGTATCTCGCCTGAAATCCCGACAACCATGAGTTTAACTGGCACTTTACGCGAAGATGAAGATGATGCGCCTCTTACCATCTGGAGTAACCCTCCGCAGCATGGAACCTCCATTATCATCACCGTAATTGTACTAACCAGGGCAATATCTATTAGATTCCTGAGCTTTTCCGAGTATATTTCCTGGCTATGATCAAGTTTTGGACAGGCAATAACCAGCGACTTCCCCTTAAGGAATCTGTCGTGGAAGCCTCCGACGCTGTATGCAACACAGTCGGCTGCAAAAATGAGGTCAGAATTTTTGAAATATGATGCGTTTGGATTTATCAGATGCATTTGCACAGGCCATTGACGGAGCTGCGATCCTGTACCTTCGGTTTTTACTGATGTATTGTTTTCCCTCTCAATTACCATCTCCCTTGATCCGGGGCATCCACTACCGCTTTGACTGTCCTTCTTTATTTTCAGAAGCGGTGCTGCAAAGGCAAATCCTGTTTTGCCATGGTTATGGACTTCATGCAATACATCCTCCGGTTCAAAGTCAAGTCCAGACCTGTTCTGAATTAAATATCCCGCACCCTCTCTCAGATAACCTGTCTCGCCATGCTCCTTCAGATGTTTCAGATGAGCAATTATTGTGTTCTTACCCTTAACCTTCATCTGTTCCATAACTTTTGCCTCGTCATAAGGTTCTGCCTCACGCTTCTCAATGGTGATTGCACCATCGGGGCAATGGCCAATGCAGGCACCCAGCCCATCGCACATCAATTCAGACACAAGCCTTACCTTGCCATCAATAACCAGCAGAGCACCTTCATGACAGTTCGGTACGCATTGTCCGCATCCGTTACAAAGATCTTCGTCAATTTTTAAAATGTCCCTTTTCATTATACAGTAATTATATGCTTTTCAGATCCCTTCCTCCGGAGGGGTTAAAGTGGATCTCATTTACCCTTTCCACTACAAAATTGTTTATAACAAATGATTAAAAATGTAACATATGTTACAAATACCTATTTTTGATAAAAAAATGAATCCTGAAATTCTTTTGCTTTCACCTCTCTTCTTCCTCCTGGAAGGGGAGGAACTAGAATCAATCCTGGATAAAGTACCAAAAAGGACAAGAAAATATAAATCGGGAACTGTTATTGCATATAGCGGCGATATTGTTACTGATTTTCTCATAGTTACTGAGGGTGTAGTTAAAGGTGAAATGGTTGATTATGCTGGTAGGATTATTAAGATAGAGGAGATACCCTTGCTTCAGCATTTATTTTTGGAAATAAGAACAGGTTTCCTGTAAATGTTGTAGCTGTGACAGATACTGAGCTGCTTGTTATTGAGCGTCATGGCTTTCTGGAGCTGCTCATGTCGAATGACAAGATTCTTGTCAATTTCCTTGATATGATATCAAACCGGTCTCAATTCCTGACGGAAAAAATCAAATTTCTTAACTTTAAGACAATCAAGGGAAAGCTGGCTCAGTACATCTTAAATCTGAGGGTAAGCGGGAAGGATCAGATCAGGCTTGACAGGACACAAAATGATCTTGCAGATTTCTTTGGCGTTGCAAGGCCTTCAATAGCAAGAGCTCTTGGTGAAATGGAGGATCAGGGAATGATAAAGGCTGAAGGAAAGCTGATAAAAATAATTGATTTCCATAAGTTTGCAGCACTTACAGATTATTGAGGAAAAAAAGCTGTCAGATATCAGGATGTCACAATTTTTGTCTGGCTACAATTTGATAGTGATCTTGTGTATTTGATCTGAAATTTCATAATTAATCCTGAAGTCGTATAAATCGCATATCTTCTTCACAATTGAAAGTCCAAGCCCGGATGATGAAGATGCTCTGTCGGCCTTGTAGAATCTTTCAAATAGTTTTAATGGATCTCCTGAGAAAGCTGGGCCCTTGTTCGTGATCATAAGTTGAATACTGTTTAATTCGATAATTACAGTCTCATTGTCAGGCGAATGCATGACTGCATTAGAAACCAGATTTAGAAAAAGAGATTCAGCCAGATAGGGATTGACTGTTCTAAGACAGCCAGGGTCTATCCTTTCTTCTATAAAAACCGACTTATCCTTTGCAGGGTCTCTGAGCATATCGATCTGTGAAGCAAGAATCTTTGAAAGGTCAACTTCAGTAGTATAAGGAAACTGTCTGCTGTCAAGTTTTGTAAGCAGGAGCAGTGACTTTGTGAGCCTGGAAAGTTTGTGTACAGAAGTCAGGGCATTCTTTATTAGGTCCGCCTGGCTCTCTTTCAGATCTGGATCCTGGATAAAGGACTCAAGTTTCATTTGAATAACTGAAAGGGGTGTCTGAATTTCATGGGAAGCATCTTCCGTAAAGCGCTTAAGCAGCTGGTAATCCCTGATCGCTTTGCCTGTAATATTATTAAGTTCGGAAATGAGTTCTTGAAATTCAACTATATCTGTATCTGAATTTATTATGAATTCAGTTTCATCCTGCGAGAACCTGTTCAGATCGGATATGATTGAATAGAAGGGCTTCCAGATTCGTCTCGACAGCATCCTGTTTATAATAAGGAGAGTAATAAGCAAGACAACAAGGGCCGTACCAGTTATTATCGTTATAACAGCCAGAATATCACTTTTTTCAATAAGGTCGTCGCGAATTAAAAACTCGTAAGTCTTGTCACCAATTGTCAGATCAGATTTAAGCTGCCGGAAGGGTAAGATTTCCTTTTCAGATGCATCATAGATCAGGGTATCACTGACGATATCAGAGCCTTTTTCAGTTGTTTCTATAACCCTTATCTGAACGAAAGGAGGATCTTCCCATAATGAACCGGAGCTCTTGATCCTTGCAATGATTCTCTGTTTAGTATCATTCAGCCTTTCAGTAAGCTGTGAATCTAAATAGACCGAGATAACAAGATACAGGATTAATCCACCGATCAGAAAAGCTGATGCGGAGAGGATCAGATAAATCTTGTTTGTTTTTTGCAGGAGTTTCATTCTTCACAAAGCTTATAACCCAGTCCATAAATATTATGAATATAGTTTCTCCCTTTTCTTTCCTCGATCTTTTTCCTAATGTTTTTTATGTGACTGTAAATGAAATCATATCTTCCTTCATCTGCAGCAATATCTCCCCATACATGTCCGGCAATTGATTCAAGGGTGACAACTTTGTTCTTATTCAGCATAAGATACAATAGTATCTCATATTGCTTTTTGGTAAGATCAAGGTTGATCCCATTCACAATTGCCTCAGAAGATTCGGATTTTAAGATTATCTCGTTGAATACGATCTCATTGCTACCATCATTAAATCTTCGTCGCGAAAGTGATTTCATTCTGGAATTAAGCTCAGAAAGATCAAAGGGTTTTGTTACATAATCATCAGCTCCGAGATCCAGTCCGGATATTTTATCATCAATCGAGTCTTTTGCGGATATTATGATCAGTCCGCACCTCGGGTTGAATTTTCTGATCAGCGGAATAAGATCGAGCCCATTTCCTCCTGGAAGTGTTATATCGAGTAAGATAAGGTCATATTCATTAATTACAAGCTTATCTTCAGCTTCGAGGAATGTGAAAGCCATCTCACATATATTTCCATGTTCCGAAATATAATCCGCTACTGATTCAGCAAGTGTATGTTCATCCTCGATAATAAGAATCTTCATGTTCTTTTTTTAACAAAGGTAGTTTAGAATACTGATAGAATTCTGGATAGGAAAATTAAGAAATGGTAATAAAATTGTCAGGTTTAATTGAAACATTTAGCCTACTTATTGCTGTCAGCATCCTTTGGAAGGGTAATCACGAAGCATGATCCTTCACCCTCCTTGCTTTCTACATAGAGGTTTCCTTTATTGATTGCAACAAGCTCGTGACAGAGCTTTAATCCAAGTCCAGTACCTTTCTCATTTTCAGTACCCGGTGTGCTATTCATCTCGGTTGATGTGAAGATATATTTTTGTCTTGACTGGGGTATCCCTATCCCGTTATCACAGATCTTAATCATTATGCCTCCTCCTTCATTAGAGCTGTCCTTCACAAGTATGCTTATACGGCCCCCCCTGTGAGTATATTTTACTGCATTTGATAAAAGGTTCCTTATAACAATATCAATAAGGTCCTTGTCGAAATATGCAAAGGAATTTCCCTTCTGAGTGAAGTTTACAGACATCTCCTTTCTGTCGGAGCTCTCCTTGAAGATGCTCATGTTCGTAAGGATAATTGAGGAGAGATCGTGTGTCTCAGGAGCGTACTTTATCTTTTCTTCCTGACCGCGTCCCCATACTAGCATATTTTCAAGCAGGTTAATGACCATCTGGGCATATTGGATGCTGGAATTTGCGAAGGTGTCGTATTTTTCCTTATACTCCTTTTCCTTCAACAGATTAAGCATATACAGAATATTTACGACAGGGCTTCTCAGGTCGTGGGATATGACAGAAAATATCTTGTTTTTTAGCTGAATGGTATCTGAAAGCTGCTTGTTTTGCAACGCGATCCGGACATTCTGCTTTTCGATCTCAGCTGTTCTCAGCTGAAGTTCCTTTGTCCTGTTGCTTATCATCTCCTCCAGATTCCTGTTAAGAAATTCAAGCTGAACCTGGAGTCTCTCCTTCTCATAAAAGGACTTGACCCACTTGTAGAGGAGCAGAACGGCCTGTATGAATATGAAAGCCACCACAACAAATGACAGGATATATCCTATTGGAGTGTTTGATTTCCCAAGAGATACAACTATATCGTGAAGCGCTCCGAAAGAGAGCAGGATAAAGGCTCCGAAATAGACAATATTTATCCAGTTCTTCTTAAGAATGCCAGTAAATGACATTATAACAGCATACGAAATGTATGTTATCATTGCAGGGTAGTAGGCGTACATCGAATAGCTGAAAATTTTTACAGGCGATATGAGAGTCGCGAGAGTGGCAATGGCGAAAACCCCGGTAACAAAGTAAGTAACATATCTTATGAATTTTGTCGGAAAGAGGTGATCTATGAACCATGACCAGCCGAACATAAGGAGGTAAAGGCACAGGTATTCGAGCTTGACTGTCCATAACCAGCTTATCTTGTAAAAATCATAAATAAGAAAGGATGATGTGAAGAAGGGCCTTAAAGCCATGCCAATTAGAGCGACACTGAAAAATGCCATTATCCTGTCTTTTGGATAAAGGATGAAAAAAATGAAGAAGAAAAGGGCAAAACCGAAAAGTACACCTGTTGTAGCATAATCGCCGGCCCATTTATTCGCAGTTGCTTTCTGGATTGCATTAAACGAGCCGAATGTAATCGGCAGCCAGAATCCGCCGCGCCTGTGATTAAAATTTGATACATTTAAAATTATTGTAATTGTATCGGAGGTATTTGTATAAACCTTTAAAGTCGGCATATATTCTGGCTGAGTTTCAGATTCAGTTTTCCCGGGGATCCCGTTAGACTGTGCAATTGTTCCGTTTAGCCAGAGGTCGTAAGCAGAATCAAATACAGGTAAATGAAATCCAAGACGTTTCCGGAGTCCATGTGGAAGAAGAATAACAGCTCTGTAAGTCGCATATCCCCATCCTGTGGCTCTTATATCCTTAAGATTATAATCTGTCCAATATGAGGGTACCTTCCCGTAAATGTCGGGCTTTGGCATATTTCCAGGTCTGAAATCGTTAGGGTAGAGCTTTTTCATCCAGTAGAAATCCCATGTACCATTAAGAGTAATTATATACTTGTCCGTAATGTTCTCGTTCCGAAGATCAAGGACCCCATCCTTAACCTCAGGTGCATCACCGTAAGAATTGCTTGAAACCGTTGATAAAATGAGTGGCAGGATCAGTAATATTAAACGGGTTTTCATTTTTGATCAGATATTGTATTATAAAGATAAACCTTTAACAAAGGTAAGTATAAGTCAATTCTTATTGCGGCCATGCACTTTCGCAAATTACGAAAACAGTTTACAATGGCAAATGATTTAACTAAAACCTGATCGTGACTCGGCCGAACGGCCTATAGTGGATACTGTCCAAGAATTCTCATTTTAACATTCTTGTTATTTTTAATATATAGACGTATGATTTTGACTAATGATGCAGAGATTATTGTTAATATATTGTTAATGTGTCTGAGCCATTGATAATGAATTGAATCGCATAGAACTTTAATTGTTTGCAAACAATCAATTGAAATATTCTTTATCTTGCGGCAGAAACTGATTATATGCTTTCAAAGTTGCGACATAGATTTATGATGCGCCGACTCGGCAGAAGGCTTTATGAATGCCTCATGTTCTACAGTTTCTGATAAACTCTTTTTCCGGCATTCCGGAACTACCCCTCATTTATTCAAAAATTTATTACTTTCTGATGAAAGGCATTATTTTCAGTGTTAAGAAATATGCGATCCACGATGGACCGGGAATCAGGGTGACATTCTTTATGAAGGGATGTCCGCTTTCATGCTGGTGGTGTCATAACCCGGAAGGCATTTCTCCGGAGCCTGAAGAGATAATTCAGACCAACAGGGTCGGAGAAAGGGAGTTTTCAATAAAAAGTGTCGTTGGACAGCCTTATGATGTGAAAGATATTCTTGCTGTCCTTGAAAAAGAGAGGGTCTTTTTTGAGAAATCAGGGGGAGGGGTAACAT
>JBBIIS010000042.1:0-20700 GCA_037446375.1 Bacteroidota bacterium
GCTCATGTACTGACTATCGGGGGGATAATGAGGTTCGAGATAATAAAGGAAGGTATTTGTCTGTCCGTTTTTATAATTAAAAACGAGCTTGATATTTACCATTGCCCTCCTGTCAGCACCTGTAAGCTCAAGAATATCATACTTCAAAGCTTCGATCTCGGCCAGCATGGGCCTCCTTACTCCCTTCACGCTCCCGTGAAACCTCTCCATATGATCTGAGAAGAAAACCGGAAGTCCATCAATACTCTTCAGAACCTCATACACAGACTCGCCTTCGTAAATCAACGAATTATAAAATGTTTCAGCGGGCAACAGTTTCCCGTTCATTATATAATATTTTCCAAAACACTCACCCATAACTTCTGTTTGCTCACTCAAAAATACAAACTATTTGAAACTCTTCCCTTAAATAAAGTATATTAGGGCTGATAATTCTGATACTATGCCCTGTGTATGCAATTATAGACATAGAGACAACGGGAGGCAGCTCCAGGCTTGAGAAGATAACTGAAATTGCTATCTATCTTCACGACGGAGAAAAGATTACAGGCGAATATGTTTCGCTCATTGATCCTGAAAGAAATATACCCTATTTCATTACAAACCTTACAGGCATTACAAATGAAATGGTTGAGAAAGCCCCTAAATTCTATGAGGTTGCCAGGTCAATTATCGAGATCACGGAAGGCAGGACTATTGTGGCTCACAATGCAAAATTCGACTATTCATTCATCAGAGAGGAATTCAAGGCGCTGGGATACAATTATAAAAGAAAGACCCTTGATACAGTTGCCCTGAGCAGGAAGCTCTTTCCGGGGCACAGGTCATACGGACTTGGCAATATTTGCAAAGAGCTGAATATAACAATTCTCGACAGGCACAGAGCGGCAGGAGATGCCCTGGCAACAGTCAGGCTGTTTGAGATGTGCCTTGAAAAAGACAGGGAGGTTTTCGGACAGAAATCAGATCTCATACGGAACACGAGAATATCAAAGCTGAATCCATCGCTTGATCTTTCAATACTTGACCGGATCCCTGAAGAGCCCGGCGTCTATTACTTCTATGATTCTGCCGGCAATCTTATATACATCGGAAAGAGCAGGAACCTCCTCAGCAGGATAACAACCCATCTTTCAAATAATACATCAAGCAAATCGATGGAGATGCGCGATGCAATTGCAAACATCGAATGGGAAATCACAGGCAGCGAGCTCATTGCCCTTATAGTCGAATCGTTTGAAATAAAGAAAAACAAGCCAATCTATAATCGGGCACAGAGGAGAACCGGCTTTCGATGGGGCATATTTCATTCGTACGACAGGGAGGGATATCTCAATTTTTGCTTTCGGCAGGTGAAGGATGAAGAGTCGCATCTTTCGATTTTCACCTCCAGGGAAAAAGCCCGTGCTATGCTCATAAGGCTGGCAGAAACTTACAGTCTCTGCCAGAAACTCACAGGGCTTTACGAGACTAACGGACCTTGCTTTCACTTCCAGGTAGGGGTCTGCAAAGGCGCCTGCTGTGGCAAGGAGACACCTGCTGTCTATAACGAACGGGCCGAAAAGGCGCTCGATGAATTCATTTTTACAAAGCACAATTTCTTCATTATAGACAAAGGTAGGTCAGATGAGGAAAAATGTGCTGTTAAGATACTCAACGGAAAATATGCGGGATATGGCTATTTCGATATTAATGAAATGGGATTCGGTCTTTCGGCAATTCACGACTGCATAAAGCCTTCGAGAGACAACAGGGATATACAGGTAATCCTGAAATCCTACATGAAACGGAACAGGGTTGAGAAGATATTTGAATTCTGATGCGCTAATTATTATATTTGTTTATCTAACCTTAATCCGGCAACGATGGCTTTATTCACCAGGGCAACTAAAAACCTGATCATCCGTATCGATGAATTCTTCGATAATATTGACCTTGGCCTCCTGGTATTCAGGGAAGGGATCAAATCATACCTTGCCAGGGATTTGGAAGCTTTCAGCAGACACATGCAAAAGGTCGATTCGCTCGAGAATGCAGCCGATAAGCTACAGCGGGAGATCGAGAATGATATGATCATGCATTCCATACTACCTCAGCACAAGGCAGAGGTCTCACAGCTCATGGATGAACTCGATGAGATAATCGATGCAATAAAAAGCACCCTCCATGAGATAGATATCGAAGCCCCCCATATACCTGAAAAGCTTAACCACGACTTCTTGACACTTGCAGAAGCTTCAGCAAATGCGGCTGAGGAGCTTATGCCGGCTGCCCGGGCTTTTTTTGTTTCCCCGCATACAGTGAGGGAAAAGCTTCTGAAGGTTTACTATTTTGAAAGCGAAACAGATAAGGTCTCCTACTCTGTAAAAAAGAGGATCTTTCAGGATTCGCCGGAACTGGATCTTGCTCATAAAGCCCATCTCAGATATATAATCCATCATATTGAAAGCATTTCCGATCTTGCCCAGAAAGCTGCGGACCTGCTCTCAGGTATGGCAATTAAAATTGTAATTTAAGCAGGGCCGGGTAATACCGGCAGAGCAGCGAGCAACCAGAAACGAGCACATCCATCAAGGTATGAAAACATTCAGCAGTTCCTAAATGATATTAATTTTCCTCACAAGTGGTTTATTTCTGGGCTGGTCGCTCGGCGCTAATGACGCTTCTCACGTCTTTGGCTCCGCTGTAGGATCTCGGATGGTCACTTTCAGAAAAGCTTCAATAATCGCATCTGTATTTGTTATACTTGGTGCCGTACTTCAGGGAGGCGGAGCTGCCCATACACTTGGAAAGCTTGGGGCTGTAAATGCTATCGGAGGCTCATTCACCCTGGCACTTGCAGCAGCATTCACACTATATGTAATGACCAAATTCTCCCTGCCCGTCTCATCCACCCAGGCGGTAGTGGGAGCCATTATCGGCTGGAACATCTTCACCGGTAACTCAACTAACGGAGCAGTACTTTCCAAAATATTGCTCACATGGATAACCGGTCCCATACTGGGTGCTGTTTTTGCCATATTGCTCTACATGCTTATCAGATGGATCAAAAGGGCTCTCAACATACATCTCATAAGATTTGAATCCTACGTCAGGATAGGGCTTATCGTTGTTGGTGCATTTGCATCGTACAGCCTTGGTGCCAATAACATAGCCAACGTGATGGGGGTCTTCGCTCCTGCTTTCAACCTACAGAATATTGACCTTGGAATAATATCACTTTCCTCGAATCAGCAGCTCTTCCTTCTCGGGAGCCTGGCGATTGCAGTCGGGATCCTTACCTACTCGAAAAGGGTTATGGAGACAGTTGGCAGCAACATAGTTGAACTCTCAGCAGAGGCGGCACTTGTTGTGGTACTTGCAGAATCGCTCGTCCTTTTTATATTTTCATCCTCAGGATTATCGGATCTCTCAGTAAGGCTCGGACTCCCTCCCATTCCTCTGGCTCCAGTCTCCAGTTCCCAGGTTGTTGTAGGCTGCGTAATCGTAATAGGACTTTACAAAGGGGCCCGGAATATTAACTTCAAGGTTCTCGGAGAGATAGGCCTCGGCTGGATATCAACGCCACTTATGTCGGGGGTACTCGCCTTCTTCATGCTTTTTTTTATGAAAAACATTTTCAAAATAGAAGTCGGTCACAGGATAAGCGAAGCAGAGGCTCTCTCGGGTCATATTATGGGTTCGGGTGGTCAGGATTCTTCAGGAATAATAAAGTACCTGCTCATAGGTTCAGTTGCTGCAGGGATTATTGCAATGATATACTATTATCTTCTTGAGCGGAAGAAAAACCGGGAGATCTCCAAAAAGGAGGAGAAATTCTGGAAGTATCTTAAGTAGTCATCGGCGCTTAACGTGCCATTGGGACTTCGTCCGTTATTTGCCGCGCAGTATTCAGTCGCATGAATATAATTGAATGACAATCGAATGACCTAGTTTAAAACAGGCAGATATGAATAGTTCTTTCCGTAGTTAAGCATCTGCCCTAGAAAATCATCAGTATATTCAACCCTTACGTCAGTCATCTCTCCCTTTGCATCAAGCACAGGCTTCAGTACAGGATTCACGAAGCCTGTATAGGGAGCAAGGTTCAGTTTTGCGTACCTTTCAAGCATCTCCCCGTGAAGCACAGGATCAACTTTAACGCCATAGTTCTCCGTCGTCTGCACGCTGGAGTTGTAGGAGTGCTGGATCTCCTTCAGCAGTTCGCCGAATAATTTCCTCAGTTTTTCATAATCATTAATCTTAACATATGTCTTGCCATACCTGGTGAAGATCACAATTACCTCTTCGCTCTTTCCTTTCTCGAAAACCCAATGTGCAATGAGTGCCCGATTACGCATATGCGCCTCCTCGATCTGTTTACCCTGCCCAATTCTGACGACCTGTGTAAGCAATCCATTTCTGATATATTGATCGTATGCAGCTTCTGAGGCATCGGGATCAGGAAGAAGCTTAAGATCAAGAATCTTTTTGTCCATCATGAAGTACAGGCCAAAAAGATCCGCTCTGGCCTCTTCCAGTGCTGACTGGTAGTTTCTCAACGCATTGGGATCAGTTCCTTCTGCAAGCTTCCCGCTGGCATGGCCGATACATTCGTGAAGGTCAGTATGGAGTGCATCTGAAATGCTCTCATATTTTTTTGACCTTTCGATCTCCTCCTTCGACGCAGCAAACTCTTCGAGGAACCCGCTGCCACGTGATGCATTATCGTAGGCATCCGTTATATTGGCAAGAGTAACGGATTTCGATCCTATTTCCTTCCTTATCCAATCGGCATTTGGGAGGTTAATTCCTAATGGTGAAGCAGGGAAACAATCACCTCCAAGCATCGCAATGTTTATAACACTTGCCGCGACACCTGTAACCTTCTCCTTCCTGTATTTCGGATCAATAGGTGAATTGTCCTCGAACCATTGTGCGTTTGCAGTTATTGTTTCAGTCCTTTTAGTTGCCTCCGGATCCTTATAGTCAACAATGGCTTCCCATGTCGCCTTCACCCCCATCGGATCCTCATACGACTCAATAAAGCCATTTATATAATCTGTCACTGAAGCTGTGTTACCTGCCCATACTACATTATAGTCGTCCCATACTTTAAGGTCACCGGTTTTATAATATTCTATAAGCAATCCTATCTCCTTCTTCTGCATGTCATTCTCTGCAACATCTCCTGCCTTTTCAAGCCAGTAGATAATCCTGTCGATTGCCTTACCGTAAAGTCCGCCCGATTTGTAAACCAGCTCAATTACTTTGCCGTCCCTCTTCATTAATCTGGAGTTGAGTCCGGCAGAGACTTGTCTCGGATCCTTTGGATCGGGCTTGCTTTTGTAAAATGCCTCTACCTCCTTCAGGGTCACCCCTTCATAAAAATTTACAGCTGAACCGGCCACTATATCTTTTCCTCCGTCTAATTCAACCTTCTTTGAATATTTTGTATCATCAAACATTACCGGGGTGATCAGTTTCAGAAGATCATCTGATCTCTCCCCGTTTTTTAACGGAAGCTGGGCAGGATCTATGCTTTTTACGGCTGAAGCAAAAAAATCTGCTGAAAACCCAGGCTTGAATTTGTCGGATGAGTAATGATGATGGATACCATTTGCAAAGAATACCCGCTTAGAATAGATCACGAATGCCTTGAAATCAGGCGATTCAGTGTCTCCTTTATAATTATTTAGCACGATTTCAAGTGTTTTGCGGATCAGTAGATTATACCTGAAATTCTGATCCCAGAGAATATCCCTTCCTGCAAGTGCGGCTTCACTCATGTAATAGATAAATTTCTTTTGCTGAAGTGTAAGCGATTCAAAGCCAGGGAGCCTGTACTTCAGAACCCGGATGTCCTCAAACTGATCAACGAAATATTTAAATTGATCGGATTCATTTACAACCGGAGTCTTAGATTTACCCCAGGAGGATAGTAGTGATATCATGGTTACTGAAATCGTTCATTTTGACAACAAATTTTTCATGGCGGGTTATTTTTGGAAGTTATCAGCAGCTAAATTACCAAAACAAACAAAATCATGAGTAATTTTATTCAGATTAGTTACAATGGAAATGAATTAAGAGAAAATCACTTAAATAAAAGGCATGGACCGGGTAATAGAAAAGATCAGGAAAAAGCTTATCGAAAACTCTGATGAAAAAATAAGAAAAAGCAGTGAGACTTTCTTTAAAGAAAGTGTCAGAATTTATGGATTAAGGAGCTCCGTAGTTCATTCTATGAGCAGGGAAATATTCAAGGAACTTTCTGACAGGAGTAAGGAAAATGTATTTCGGCTATGCGAAGAGCTGTGGAGGTCGGGTTATATTGAAGAGTCATTGGTCGCCTGCAACTGGTCTTACTCAGTCAGGAAGAGCTACACTCCCGCTGATATTGGTGTTTTTGAAGGATGGATAGATAAATATGTATCAAACTGGGCCTCCTGTGATACATTATGCAATCATTCTGTAGGCGACCTGGTTGTTAAATTCCCTGCCTCTCTTTCTGATCTGAAGAGATGGGCCCTCTCCCCCAACAGGTGGATGAGGCGTGCCGCCTCTGTCTCTCTGATTATTCCGGCACGAAGCGGAGTGTTTCTGAAGGAGATTCTGGAGATTGCCTCAATATTGCTTACAGATAAGGACGAGATGGTGCAGAAAGGCTATGGATGGATGCTTAAGGCTGCAAGTGAAGCTGACCATAAGGCGATACTTGATTTTGTGATGAAGTACCGCGAATCTATGCCCAGAACAGCATTCAGGTATGCGATAGAAAAGATGCCTCCGGAACTAAGATCAAAAGCAATGGAAAAGTAAATGTTGCCTTCTTAATTATTCAAAAAAGCAATATCCCCAGTCTCTATATTATTTACCTTTGCCGGACTAATTAAATATCTCATGAAATTTAAAATACTGTCAATATTATTACTCCTGTTCTCATTCGGCTCTCTGGGGCAGGACAGGATAACCGGCAGGGAATTCGCCACAAGATCGGAGGTAATAGCACGCAATGGAATGGCAGCTACTTCACAGCCCCTTGCGACCCAGGTCGCTCTCGACATACTTAAAAAAGGTGGAAATGCATTCGATGCTGCGATTGCAGCCAATGCTGTTCTTGGAGTTGTGGAACCAACCGGATGCGGGATCGGCGGTGATCTTTTTGCAATAATATGGAGTGCCGACAGAAATAAATTATATGGTTTAAATGCGAGCGGACGTTCTCCAAGATCTCTAAGACTCGATTATTTCAGGGAAAACAACATTCAATCGATACCTTCCTATGGGCCGCTACCTGTTTCTGTTCCTGGCTGTGTTGACGGATGGTACGAAATACATGATCTCTTCGGGAAGCTTCCTATGAAGGATATTCTTCAGCCTGCAATAAATTATGCCAGGGACGGATTTCCTGTTACTGAGGTAATCGCATGGTCAATGCAGCAGGGCACTGAACTTTTAAAGGATTATCCAAACATAAAAGAGGTATATATGCCCAATGGCAAGGCACCGGTAAAGGGAGAAGTCTTTCATAATCCGCTTCTTGCAAATACTCTCGACAAGATCGCAAAGGGAGGCAGAAATGAATTTTACCAGGGATCTATAGCCAGATCAATTGATGCTTTTATGAAGTCGCAGGGAGGATTCCTCTCGTACGACGACCTCGCAAGGCACCATTCAGAATGGGTCGAGCCTTTAAGCACAAACTACAGGGGATATGATGTGTGGGAACTGCCCCCGAACGGACAGGGCATGGCAGCGCTTCAGATGCTCAATATTCTTGAAGGCTATGACCTGGCTTCTATGGGTTTCGGATCAGCCGAATATATTCACCTGTTCACTGAAGCAAAAAAGCTTGCCTTTGAGGACAGGGCAAGATATTACGCAGATCCCGCCTTTGCAGCAATTCCGATAAGCCATCTCCTTTCCAAGAAATATGCCGCTGACAGGAGAAAGCTCATCGACAGAACAAAGGCCGCGAAAGTCTACCCTTCAGGCAAAGCAGAAGGAGGAAATACAATTTACCTTACCGTTGCCGACAAATACGGCAATATGATCTCACTTATTCAAAGTAACTACAGGGGAATGGGATCGGGAATGTGTCCTACGGGACTTGGATTTATCCTTCAGGACAGGGGTGAAATGTTCACGCTTGAAGAGGGACATAACAACTGCTATGCGCCGGGTAAAAGACCTTTCCACACAATTATACCTGGCTTCATTACCAAAAACGGCAGGCCATGGATAAGCTTCGGGGTAATGGGCGGCGACATGCAGCCACAGGGACATGTACAGATAATCGTAAACCTTATTGATTTTAAGATGAACCTGCAGGAAGCCGGTGATGCTCCAAGGATGCATCACATTGGATCCTCAGAGCCAACTGGTGAACTAATGACAAAGGGCGGTGTATTGCTCCTGGAGAACGGCTTCCGTTGGGAGGAGATACAGAAATTGCTGAGCATGGGGCACACAATTCAATGGGACCTTGGAGGATACGGAGGCTATCAGGCTATAATGTGGGACGAAAAGAACAAGGTTTGGTTTGGCGCATCAGAATCACGCAAGGACGGCCAGGCATCCGGATATTGAAGGGCGCAAAGGTACGAAGGCGCAACATATTAAAGGTTAAAATCCCCTCCTCCGGAGGGGTTAGGGGTGGTTTAAATTTTATTTTATATTATTTATATTTGAATTATGGTGTAGAAACGTGATTCACCGCGTTTCTACAAATATAATAACCAACAAAACCTATCATGAAAAAAACTATTACCACATTATTGTCAATCCTGATGCTGATAATCAGCATTACATCTTGTAAAAAGCAACTTCATCAGACCGATTACACAAAGGAATCAAAGGAGGCAACAGAAGCCAGAATGAAATGGTGGCACGATGCCCGCTTCGGAATGTTTATCCACTGGGGAGTATATTCAGTGCCGGCAGGAGAGTACCAGGGCAAAGTATATCCAGGACTCGGGGAATGGCTTATGAATGACGCAAAGATCCCAAGAACGGAGTATGAAAAATTTGCGAAAAAGTTCAATCCTGTCAGGTTTGATGCTGCCGAGTGGGTAAAAACAGCCAAGGAAGCCGGAGTTAAATACATTGTAATTACTTCTAAGCACCACGACGGATTTGCAATGTGGGGCTCAAAAGTATCAAAATATAATATTGTCGATTATGCCCCTTACGGGAAAGATGTACTTAAGGCGCTCGCTGATGAATGTGCAAAACAGGGAATAGTATTCTGCCTTTATCATTCGATAATGGACTGGCACCAGCCAGATGCAGATTCACTAAATTGGGCTAAATACCGCGAGAAATACCTTAAGAAACAGCTTACTGAATTGCTTACAGGCTATGGGAAGCTTGGAGTTCTCTGGTTTGACGGTGAATGGGTAAAGGAATGGACCGAAGACCAGGGGAAGGACCTTTACAATTTTGTTCGTAATCTTCAGCCTGATATCATTGTAAACAACAGGGTCGGAAAAGGACGTCAGGGAATGCAGGGAATGTCGAAGGACAACAACTATGCCGGTGACTTCGGCACCCCAGAACAGGAAATACTATCAACATCTTCAACATTGCCCTGGGAATCATGCATGACAATGAATGATACATGGGGCTTCAAGACAAGCGATACAAACTGGAAATCTACAGAAACACTTGTCAGAAACCTTGTAGATATAGTTTCAAAAGGTGGAAATTTCCTGCTTAATATAGGACCTACATCCGAAGGCCTTATTCCCACCCCAAGCGTTGAACGGCTGAAAGAGATGGGCAGCTGGCTGAAGATAAACGGAGAGGCGATTTATGGTACAAAACAGCTTAGAAACTTTAAGGAAGGCGACAATATCCGGTACACAACCTCAGCCGACGGCAAATACATCTATGCTTCTCTTTTCCTTCCGCAGGAAAAACAAGTAATAATCAAACAGATAAAGCCTTCTGACGGATCAAAAATAAAGATGCTGGGACTTGATGAAGATCTTGAATGGAAGTATGACAAAAAGAAGGGTCTTACAATACAGCTGCCTCCATCGCCGGTAACCGCTCCCTTTAATTATGTTTGGGTTCTGAAAATCGAAGGCACTGAGTTATAAAAGATGAGGGGGAGAATTTAAAACTCCCCCTCTCAATTTCATCCACTCTCCCACGCTTATTCTATATGAGGCTATTTTTTCAGTTAACCTTTTCTACTTTAACCCAAGCAGATCAATAAGCCCGTTAATAAATGTAAGCGGGTGCACCGGATTGCCCGGTATGTAAAGGTCGATATTATGTTCCTCAATGAATTTTCTGTCGAGTGCAGGACTGCCCAAAAATATTCCACCGGAAATAGCATCGGTCCCTGCAAGAATTATGACTTTGGGCGATGGAATAGCATCATAGGTAATCTGCAGCGGCTCAGCCATATTCTTTGAAATTGGTCCGGTTATAACCACACCGTCGGCATGGCGCGGAGATGCAACAAACTCAATTCCATACCGGCCCATATCAAAATTGACATTACTGCAGGCATTAAGCTCGAGCTCGCAGCTGTTGTCTCCGGCTGCAGAAATCTGCCTGAGCTTAAACGATCCCCTGAATAATTTCCTTACCTCCTTCCTTACATTATCAGCATCTAAGGTGATTGTTTCAGTTGTACCTTCATAAATAATAAGTCTTTCCCTTATATTTGAAGATAACTTATAATCTTTGGTAAACCGGATCTTCTCAGGAAATACCCTTGAGCATTCCCCGCAAAATGTGCATTTCCCAAGGTCGATACAAACCGGATCTGTCTTAATAGCACCTGTCGGACAGATATCGGCCAGAGCTTTATTATCAACACTCTCACGGGAGATCTCAGGTCTCCCCCTGAAGACCCCGGGAACAGTGGCTTTTCTAAGATCAGGGATATATTGCTTCCCCTGGTGGTACATTATTTTTATTGTATTCAACATTGGTTTTCTGCTTTATACGAAATTAAAGATCGTGTCCGCAATATGAAAGGTCAAAGCTCTTGTTGCAGACCGGAAAATCTGATATCTCATTATTCCTGACTGACAGTGCCAGAGCGAGCCAGTTGTGAAATGAAGGATCCTTTATTTTGTAAATAAGAAGCTCGCCTGCAGAATTTGTAATTGCTGCATGACATATCTCTCCTCTCCAGCCTTCAGTAAGTGATAACCCGAACATGTCAGGCACTGGGTCTGGTGTCTTCCTCTTTATAATTTCATTGTTTGAGTATTTTTCAATCAGAAGGCGTATGTATGCAATTGACTGGAGAACCTCCTGCTTCCGTATCTGCACCCTAGAATAAACGTCTCCGTGATGCTTTATCACGGGTACATGATCCAATCTCGAATACAAACCGTAAGGATGAGTCAGCCTTATATCTCTCTCCAGAGTGTTCATCCTTGCTGACATCCCAACGGTTCCGACCGAGAGCAACTGTACATAATTAAGCATTCCGGTTCTTTCAAATCTGGAAAGGGCACTTGGAAGCTTAGCCAGCTCACGATTCATCTCGATGAAATCGGGTTCAAATAAACTGAGTATTTCTAAAAGTCTTTCAGCAAGTGCAGGAGTGAAAGGGAAAGGATTCTCTCCTGCACGGATCAGTCCTTTGGCAAGCCTGTTACCACACCATTCCTGAAAGAAATTGACCAACGGCGTTCTCAGCCTTCCAAATACAGAACTGCCAAGCTGGTAAGCGACATCAGTGCAGATAGCGCTCAGGTCACCTGTATGGATAGCAATGCGTTCAAGTTCCTGGGCGATTGTCCTGGTGAAGAGTAATTCCTCTGTGGGTTCGCTGCCACACAGGCTCTCCCACAGGTATGCAAAAGCCGTGGCATGGCCAACAACACTGTCACCTGCAATAGTTTCTGCGAGGGTTACCCTCTGGTTAAGCCTTTTCTTCACCAGAAAAAGTTTCTCAATCCCCCGGTGCTGATATCCAAGTTGTATCTCCAGATGTAAGATCTGTTCACCGTTGCAGACGAATCTGAAATGCCCGGGTTCGATAATTCCTGCATGTACAGGTCCGACACCTACCTCATGAAGCTCCTCGCTCTCAATGCCATAAAAAGGATAGTCTTTTATTGCCGCAGATTTATCAGCCCGGTCTTCACAATAGCGTAATGGTTTCAGCCAGGGATGATCGCTGTACTTTATTCCAAAATTTTCATGAATCTCCCTTTCAAATTTTTCAAAGGAGAGATGCCTGGCCGAGAATGATCCGAGTTCCGCGTTTGAATCCACAATAGATGATGAGACAATTATGTTATGCTGCAGGTCGTCTCCTATACAGCAGATAAGACGTATCTTCTCCCCTTGTCCATAGCCAAAATATAAAACACAATGTCGTTCAGGGTGATCCGAGATTAAAGATGTGTTCGTCTCAAGAAACTTTTCATAGCTCATCCCTGGTATTGAAACCAGGGGAACCGACTGGTGATTTAATATTGTAATGAACTCCATACTAGTTTGGTAAGATTTTAACTGCATCCTTGATTAAACTGACAAATGCGACCGGAGGGTTAAGCCCGAGCCAGATAGCTGTCAGCATCAGGATGTACTGGCTCACAGATTCCCATGGACTTATCCTTGGAACGTTACTCTCGTCAAAACCTGCCACAGGAAGAAAGAGAATTTTCAGGATATTCTTTCCAAATGCCCATATAACAATTGTAAGCAGGAAAAGAACAACAATAAGAAGTATAATATATTTCCCTTCAAAAAGCGATCTGAATATCAAAAACTCACTGACGAATAATCCTGAAGGCGGCATTGCTGTAGCGCTTATAAAACCTATCAACAATACAAAAGCACCGGCAGGATTGTATTTAAAATAGTTGCCGACATGCTGAATACTCTTGCTCTGGAAAGTTCTGTAAAGCTGGTTGAACTGAAAAAACAAACCTGACTTTACGAATGAATGCAAGATAATATGAAGAATGGCAGCATAATAGCCTACACCCCCTGCTGCCAATCCAAGCATAACGATTCCCATGTGTTCAATACTTGAGTACGCGAACATCCTTTTGATGTTCATAACCCTTGTCATATATACAGTAGCGACAAATATTGAAAGGAATGAGGCTACGAAGATGATCAGATTAGCCCAATGGTAAAGTGAGGTATGTGAGATGACTGCGTAGGTCCTGAATATCCCGATAAACCCCATGCTCATCAGTACACTTGAAAGCAAAGCTCCTGCCGGGGCAGGTGCCTTGTCCTTGGCATCAATGCCGGCTGTGTACATGGGTACCAGTCCGAGTTTTGCCGTGAAACCGGTAAAGATAAAGAGGAATGCGAGTCTCAGCCAGAATGGATTTAGCTTATCCTTATATGCCATAAGGTTGGAAAACGAAAGATCATCCGACCCGGCCTGTCTGAGGGATAGGCTTAGGAAAAGTATGCCGATAAAGACGAATGTTATACTGATGGCACAGATGAATACATATTTCCATGTTCCTTCGAGAGCAAGCTTATTGCGATGATGGTAGATCAGCATTGAGGCCGATAATGTTGTCAGCTCCGCAAAGATCCATATCACTGCAATGTGGTTAGCCAAATAGGCAGCGCTTATTGAAGTAAGAAGAACGACCACAGATGAAAAATAGATAGCCCGTGAACGAGGAGTTTCGTCATGCCTTTCTATATATAGATAGCTGTGGAAAAGTGCAGGTATTGTGATTACAGTGAGCGTGAGAAGAAGAAGAAGGCCGAGTGAATCAAATGTAAAATATTCAAGTGCACTGGTTTTGTACCTGGCACATGCAAAGACGGCAAAACCGACCTGGAGTGATCCGAAAAATGCCACAAGAATATAGTTAAATACTATATTACGGTTCGCGAAAAGCAAACCTGCAATAACAAAGGCACATATAAGGTAAATACCTGTCATTATTTTCTTTTTTAATAATCCTTCAAGTTGCTTAGCTTGTCAACATCCACATCCTTAAATACATCACCTATCTTGTTAAGGAATATGCCAAGGATCAGAACGCTTGCAAAAACATCCAGCATGATACCCAGGTTCACCAGGTTGGGCATTTCATTTCCAACCGCCAGCGAAAGCACAAAAACACCATTCTCAATCATAAGGTAACCCATAACATGAGTTATAATTTTCTTCCTTGAAGCGATAAAATACAGGCCGGTGAAGAGAGTTGAGAGTGATACTATGAAAAATATTTTTCCGAGATGGGCTTCCTGGATTGAATTTGCAAGAAGAACAGTTATTACAACAATCATTGTAATGATGATAAGCGAAATAAAATGGGGCAGATAAGGTTCAGTCTCCCTGGTAATCTTGTTTCTTTTAATCAGGTATGAGAGAAAGATCGGTACCGCCAGGGCTTTGAACACAACTGTTTCAAGAAGTATAAGAACCAGGTTCCATGTCTGGATATCTTTCAGCTGAAGAAATGTCACTCCGAAAAGTATAACTCCCTGCAGCGCCAGAACCCGTACATATGTAATGATCCTGTTTGCGATCGAAACATACATGAGACTAATAATGAATAGAATAAGTAATACGTTTGTCATTTTGAAAGTTTTAGACAAATTTTTCAAGAACAAGCAGCACACCAAGGAAGATCAGAAAGCTTACCGATGAAAGGGCCAGGATAAACTGAGCGTTGTGGCTCATTCTGAAACGGGCCATGAATGACTCAATCAATCCAACGGCAACTGCAAATACCAGCTGAATTGCCAGGAAAACAGGTATTGAAAGAGCAAGAGATAATCCACCCATGAAAAAACCGGCAATTATTGCACCATACATCGCAAACTTCAGGTATCCAGCCGTGAGGATCAATCCAAGGTCAAAACCGCTGTTGTCGAGTATCATCACCTCGTGGACCATAGTAAGCTCGAGGTGCGTCTTAGGATCATCAACAGGCATCCTGCTGTTTTCTATCATTGCAAGCATCAGGATCACAAATGCAGCAAGGGCGCCGAGTGTGTATGTTACAGATGAACCAAGGTGCAGTGAAGAAAAGATATCATAAAATGAAGTATTGCCGGTCAGGAGTGCAAAAGACCCGATAAGGATAAAAAATGCAGGCTCGGCGAACATCGAGTAGAGGGCTTCGCGGCTCGCTCCCATCCCCTCAAAGCTGCTTCCGGTATCCATTGCAGATACTATACTGAAAAACTTGCCAAGGGACAGTATATATGCAAAAAAAATAAAATCACCGTTGAAGCTGATTAATCCCTTGTAAGGTCCCATAGGGACAACAAGGCAGGCCATCAGCACCGATGAAAAGTATATGACTGGCGCTATCCTGAATATAATACTTGTCGTTTCACTGTATATTGAACCCTTTCCGAACAGCCTTATCACATCCCTAACGGGCTGCATTATACCTGGCCCTTTTCTGCCGGAGGTAATGCTCTTGGTCTTGATTATTACCCCGGTAAAAAAGATGCTGCAAAACAGTATTAATATTATGCTCAACATATTACAGATTATTAAGGAAATGTAGCAGTATAAGTATTTTGCCTGCAATAAGAGGCAGGCATATTATAGCCGTTATAAAAATAATTCCATAAAGTATATATCTCTGAAGATGTCCATTTTGAAGAAATGTAAAAAGATCAGTAGCCTTGTTTAAAAACTTCAAAGGCTTGTCGATGAATATCCTCTCAATCTTATCGTAAGGATCTGTTTCGTAATGTTTTTCCTTTGGAAAAATTTCGTCAATCTCAACATCCTGCTTTTCGATATCAAGGATCGGCTTTGCAAGCTTCACATAACTTCTTACGAATGAGCCCGCTGTATACTGAACCTTGCTCCCAGCCTTACCATAGCCACAGCCCCAGGTAGGTCCGGCTTCAATAACTCTTCGTCTGCTGACATATTTTCTCACCAGGAACAGCACTGTAATCAGTGTGAAGAAGCCCAGAAACAGCCAGTTTATTGTCCATAATGAATCAATCGCCCCGACCTTCATAAGATTCATATTAAATACGATATTATGGGTGAAGAGATTTACGGGTCTCTGCAGAGCATCAAGAAAAAGGGAAGGAAAGAGACCTATAATGATCATCAGCAGCACTGACATGTACATTGGAAGGAGCTGCCATATCCCGGATTCGCTTGTTTTCTGAGCATCATCATTACGGGGTTTACCCAGGAAAACTATGCTGAAAGCTTTGGTAAAGCAGAAAATGGCAAGGCCGCCATGGAAAACAAATCCCCCTATGACAAATACGGCTGTAATAAGTGAAATAAGTGTCGCGCCATATAACCAGTTGTAGAGTCCCCCGAAGATCAGGAATTCAGATATAAAGCCGTTAAGCGGTGGAAGGCCGCAGATGGCAATAGCGCCTGTCAGAAAAAACAGGCTTGTTTTTGGCATCTTCCTGATGAGACCACCAAGCCGCTCAATACTCAGGGTATGAGATTTCTGATAAATATTCCCGGCACTATAGAAAAGCAGGGACTTAAAAAGCGAATGGTTAAGTGTGTGAAGAAGAGCGCCTGAGAATCCAAGGATAGCCATCCACTTATTTGTTGAACCCAGCCCGATGCATCCGATTCCGATACCTAATCCGATTATCCCGATATTCTCAATGCTGTGATAGGCAAGTAGCCGTTTCAGGTCGTGCTGAATTGTTGCAAGCATAACGCCATAAATGCCCGAAAACAGTGAAATGAAGAGAATTATATATCCAATAGTCGTATAGTCAGTCTTTACCAGCAGTAACATTCTGAGAATCCCATATATCCCGATTTTGATAACCACCCCCGACATTATCCCTGATACATGTGAAGGTGCTGCAGGATGTGCGTACGGGAGCCATGTATGAAAAGGTACAAATCCTGCTTTTATAGCGAAACCAATGAAGAAGAAAAGGAAGAGAGCCGTACCCGCCAGTCTGTTCTGCTGATTTGAAAAGTCAGCGATTGCATCGAAACTAAATTTCCCGGTTTTAAAGGCAACATAAATAAACCCCAGCATTATAAATACGATGCTAATGTGCGACTGGATAAGATAATTCAGCCCGGCCCTGATTGTCTCTGGCTTATAATGCTCAAAAATTACAAGAAGGAAGACTGAAATGGCCAATAATTCCCAGAATAAAAGGAAGATAAAGCCATTCTGAACAGAACAGATGCCAATAAGTGCAAACTGAACAAATAAATATGCGATGCAGTGCAGGGTAATTTCACTTCTTCTTTCCCTGTACATTTTCATGTAATGGAAGCCATAGATGGCTCCTGTTATCATCGTGAAGTTAATTGTAAGAATGAACCATCCCGACAATGCATCAACCTTAACAGGAATATCTCCAAACAGTACTGGCCCCTTCATAGTGATCTCATAGCTATAACCCAGAAGGGACTTCATCGCCATAAAACTTGTGATAAGGCCCATAATTATCACAGCGGAGACTGCAATTATCCCCTGTCCTCCTGTCCTGGCAAAGAGAATTCCGATAATAGCAGCTATCAATATGAATATTAGTAAATTGATCAATTCAGGAAATTTAATATCGTTGCTATGAATATCGCCAGAATAAAGACAATTCCGTATATCACATACGCTTGTATCCTTCCATTCTGAACAAACTGGAACATATTGATAAACTTTCTAATTAATATTATTATGGGGTCAATAATTTTAGTTTCAAAAAAATCGAGGTAAAAGGATCTGTACTTTCTAGTTGCCGGGAAGATCTCCTCCCGCGGGATCTCGGAATAAGCTTTCTTTTCGATAATAATGAAATTCAGAAGCTTCCCAAGCGGCTTGGAAAATGATTTACCCGTATACTGCATTTTCACTGCGGGAGCCTGATATCCGCAACCCCATGTTGAGACGTATACTCCCTTTCTTCTGCGCGTTACAATCCATCGCACCAGAAAAACCGAACCCGCTAACAGCAAAAAGAGTGATGAAATGAAAGTTATCTTTTTCAGTACCAGAACATACCCCTGCAATTCATTCAAATTGAAAATGACTGACGGAAAAACAGTGCCTTTCAGCACGGCTCCCGCGATTGATATAAAGAAACCCGGAAAGATGGCAATACCTATCATGAAGGCTGTAATAATGTACTGGGGAAAGAGCATAAGCGGAGAAACTTCTTCCGGTTCATTTTTCAGTTTTAGCCTTGGAACACCGAGAAATATGGTACCGAATGTCTTCGAAAAAGCCAGGATCGAAATCCCTCCGATAACACTAAGCCCTGCAAAGGATAGAATCATCAGGGTTATCTGCGAGATACCGGCAGAATTAATTCCATTAAGTAATCCGCAGTAAATAAGGAACTCGGAGATAAATCCGTTCAAAGGCGGGATGCCTCCGATTGCTACTGCACCCATAAGGAACAAAAAGGCAGTTTTTGGCATTTTCCTTATAAGGCCACCCAGCTTATCCATGTCGCGTGTGTGGGTCTGGCGGTATACTGATCCTGCTGAGAAAAAGAGAAGCGATTTGAAAAGTGAGTGGTTCAGCACATGCAGGAGTGCTCCTCCAAAGCCAAGGAATGCAAGGGTACCTTGCCCCTTTCCGATACCAATTAGTCCGACACCGATCCCTGCTCCGATTATCCCTATGTTTTCAATTGTGCAGTATGCAAGCATCTTCTTAAAATCCCTGTGAACTGCTGAATTCATAATTCCGAATACACCGGTCAACACCGACAAGGTAAGAATAATCTCACCAAGTATTATATAATCGGCTTTCAGATAGGTTATTATACGGAGTATGCCATAGATCCCCATTTTCACTATCACGCCAGACATCACTCCCGAAATATGTGACGGAGCTGCGGGGTGAGCCTGGGGAAGCCATGTGTGAAGACCAACAAAGCCGGCCTTGATGCCGAAGCCGGCAAAAAACACAAGGAAGAGCCAGATGTTGACATTAGATCGGAAAAAGACTCCTGTCGCCTTAAAGTCGAATGATCCTGTTTTTACCCAGACCCAGATAAACGCAATTGTTAACATGAGAATGCTAGTGTGCATTTGTACCAGGTAATTAACACCAGCCTTGATGACCTTCGGATTTGTATAATCAAACAGGATAAGCAGAAATGATGAAAGTGACATTATCTCCCAGGCAATAAGAAATGCGATCGAGTGCTGAATGACCGTTACAAGGATCATTGATGACTGGAAAACAATATACAACATCCAGTGAAAACTAAATGCTGAAGCAGGTGATGAACTGGACTTAAGGTACCCTGCTCCATACAGAACACCTGTTAAAGATGTAAAGTTTATTATCAGGATAAACCATGCAGAAAGTGAGTCGATCCTTAATGGAATCTCTCCAAAGAATAGCCCTCCGTTAATTAAAAGTTCACTACCTCCTTTACTGAATGTCGCGACAGCGATAAAAGAAGTTGCTATAGCAATGAGTAGGACCGAGAGAATTGCAATGACGGGCTTTAATTTTTTAGGGAAAAAAGAAAGAGCTATAATACCCGAAGCAAAGACTATTAAATGCAATTTAAATAGAAGAACAGTTAATCCGCTACCCGCATAATCCATCTTATCCTGATTAGTTCATCTGACTGCCGAAACAGGATGCAAAGTAAATAAAAAATTGCTTAAACGTGAACTCGATATTACGAAATAGATTGGAGAAGAGATTTCCCGAATAGAAGGGTGTTCAGTACCAGACCGATGATGTTATGATTTTAGGATACAGGTTGGGAGATTCCGGATTTCGGATTGTCGATGGCGGAATTAAATTCAAATAAAATCCGTAATTTCAATTCTCAAATACGAAATTCAACAACCTGCGGACAAATTTAGTTTTCCTTAATATCCAACACCTTTGTATTTCCCCCTGTCTCCAGATTGATACCGTGAGGCTTGTTTGTTTTCCATGATCCGCAGGTAAAATCGGGGACATCTATCGACTGGGATCTGTTTGCTACTGACCATTCGCTTAAAGGTGCGATCGAGCTCCACAGGGCCCCGTCATAAACGTTCTGATCCAGAGGCAGTCCGTTCCTCAGGCAGTCGATAAGCCTCCAGTCCATTATAAAGTCCATACCTCCGTGTCCGCCAACCTTTTTTGCCTCTTCCCCGACTCTTTTGATGATCTCTGGTGAATGCTCCTCAAAGAGTTTCTTCATTTCGTCATCCTTAGCCCATTCCTCACCAAGCGCAATCAGCTCCTTGGGATATTTGACAGCCATGCCTTTTGTGCCCTTCACAAGGTGAATCCTTGAATATGGCTGGGTTGACGAAACATCATGCTGAACAAGAATGGTCTTTCCAAGGTTTGTCATAATGTGAGTTGTGTTCAGATTGCCACGATATTTCCTGTTCGCAAACTCTTTGTAAAATGGGTCCTTTGCGGCCAATTCATCAGCATGCTTACCCATTGTGAAATCAAATGTTGCCATAGAACTTAGGAATTCCATCTTATCCCCCCTGTTTATATTCAGAACCTGGCAGATCGGGCCAAGACCATGTGTAGGATAGAGATTGCCGTTTCTTGAAGCATTTTCTTTTAGCCTCCACATATCGGTATAGGCGCCGTCAGATGCCCTGTCTTCACGGGGCTTATTGAAGTTGTAGCCCATTAGGTTATGTATATATGCCCCTTCGCCATGGATAATCTCCCCGAACATACCTTGCCGGGCCATATTTAGCGTTAAGAGTTCAAAGAAGTCGTAGCAGCAGTTCTCGAGCATCATGCAATGCTTCTTTGTTCTTTCGGAGGTTTCAACAAGCTGCCATGCCTCATCTATTGTTCT
>JBBIIS010000043.1:0-5293 GCA_037446375.1 Bacteroidota bacterium
CCCCTTACAACTATTCTGCCTCTTCCTGTCTCAAGAGCGTCTTTTATACCCTGTTCGCCATAAATAATACCGCCCGTTGGGAAATCAGGACCCTTGATAAACTTATTAAGCTCTTCGGCCGTGATCTCATTATTATCTATAAATGCGATGGTTGCATCAATTATCTCAGTAAGATTATGAGGCGGCATATTCGTGGCCATACCTACCGCAATACCTGACGCTCCGTTCACCAGAAGGTTCGGTATCCTTGTCGGAAGAACCGTCGGCTCCTCAAGTGAATCGTCGAAATTCAGCTGAAAATCAACAGTGTTCTTTTCAATATCCGAAAGTGTCTCCTCTGCTATTTTTCTGAGCCTTGCTTCTGTATACCTCATCGCGGCCGGACTGTCGCCGTCGACAGAACCAAAGTTACCCTGTCCGTCAATGAGCGGGTACCTGAGCGACCACTCCTGTGCCATCCTCACCATTGCCTCATAAACACTTGAATCGCCATGGGGATGGTATTTTCCAAGTACCTCTCCCACTATCCTTGCAGACTTTTTATAAGCCCTGTTTGAAAATACGCCAAGCTCCGACATCCCGAACAGAACACGCCTGTGAACAGGTTTCAATCCATCCCTTACATCGGGCAATGCACGTGAAACAATGACAGACATCGAGTAATCGATGTATGCCGATTTCATCTCCTCCTCTATGTTAACCTGGATTATCCTCTCTCTCTCCACCATAATATATTATTAATTAAGTACTTACAAATTATTCTCCCAGTCATTCATTCGAGCTACGAAAATAGTGAATATTTGGCTATTTTTGAGATAATATTATGTCGAATTTTAAACATTATGTGTTCATAATTGGGCATGATTATTGCCATATTGATTTCCGGTAAAAAGTAACTTTGAAATCACACAAACCTGTACTTTTGTCGTGATGTGGCTGACAGAATGGCTCAGGAGCAGTTAAAAGCACAGGTTCAGATAAATTAAATTATGGATTCACAATTTTCACAAAGGGTCAGAGATATTCTCAGCTATAGCAAGGAAGAAGCTATACGACTGGGGAACAGCCATATAAGCCCTGAACATCTTTTCCTTGGCATACTGAGGGATGGTGAAGGCGTGGCTGTAGATATACTGCTGAATTCGGGAGTTGACCTTCTCGTGCTTAAAGGTTCAATTGAAAAGAGCATTAAGGTTGAAAATCCCGTGCCGGTTGCAGATCATACGGTAATTCCGCTTTTAAGGAGCACCGAAAGAATACTAAAACTTGTATATCTTGAAGCCAAAGCATTGAAAAGCAACACTATAGATACAGAACACCTTCTTCTTGCAATACTCAAGGATGAGAATGCCCTTGTTACCCGGTTCCTCTCAGAGCTTGATATAGATTACCAGACAGTAAGGCGGTATGTTGAAGCAGAAGGGCCTTCTGCCAAAGCCGATTTCCCCCGCGAGGATGACGACGAGGGAACCGGATTCAGCGGAACAGGAAAAGGACAGGCACAGACTCCACCCTCTTCAAAGCCTTCATCAGAAACACCAGTTCTTGACAATTTTGGCATAGACCTGACAAAAGCTGCAGAGGAAGGCAGGCTTGATCCTATAGTTGGCAGGGAAAGGGAGATAGAGAGGCTCGCACAGATCCTTTCAAGAAGAAAAAAGAACAACCCTGTGCTGATCGGGGAACCTGGCGTTGGAAAATCGGCAATTGCAGAGGGACTTGCCCTGAGGATAACAAAAAAGAACGTGTCAAGGGTACTCTTCAATAAAAGAGTGGTTGCCCTCGACCTGGCATCGATTGTGGCAGGCACGAAATACCGCGGACAATTCGAAGAGCGAATGAAGGCCATTCTTAATGAACTGTCAAAGAATGACAATATAATACTCTTTATCGATGAGATCCACACCATTGTTGGTGCCGGCGGAGCTACAGGCTCTCTCGATGCTGCGAATATGCTGAAGCCCGCCCTTGCACGAGGTGAGATCCAATGTATCGGTGCAACGACCCTTGATGAATACAGGCAGCATATCGAAAAAGATGGCGCCCTTGAAAGAAGGTTTCAGAAAATAATAGTGGAACCAACATCTATCGAAGAAACTATTCATATTCTTCATAATATCAAGGAGAGATACGAGGAGCATCATAATGTATACTATACCGACGACGCTATCGATGCGTGTGTAAAACTGACAAACAGGTACATCTCCGACAGGCATCTGCCTGATAAGGCAATTGATGCCCTCGATGAATCAGGTTCACGGGTTCACATCTCAAATATTGTTGTTCCTGAGAAGATACTGTCACTCGAAAAACAGCTTGACGATACGAAAAAGGAGAAAATGGCAGCCGTCAAGAACCAGAATTTTGAAAAAGCTGCCAGTTTCCGCGACAGGGAAAAAGATCTTCTCGATCTGATCGAACAGGAGAAGAAAAAATGGGAAAAGGAACTTGCTGTAAACCGGGAAATAGTAGATGCGGAAAAGGTTGCAGAAGTTGTTGCCATGATGACCGGCGTACCTGTTCAGAGGATAGCACAGACGGAAGGCACAAGACTTCTGCAGATGGGTGATGAACTGCGGAAAAGCGTTGTTGGTCAGGATGAGGCTATCCTTAAGGTTGTAAAAGCAATCCAGAGAAACAGGGCCGGACTTAAAGACCCGAACAAACCGATCGGGACATTCATATTTCTGGGGCCAACAGGCGTCGGAAAAACTCAGCTTGCCAAGGTCCTTGCAAAATTCCTTTTTGACACCACAGACAATCTTGTCAGGATTGATATGAGCGAATATATGGAGAAATTCTCCGTATCAAGACTTGTTGGAGCTCCTCCGGGATATGTGGGCTATGAAGAGGGTGGCCAGCTGACAGAGAAAGTAAGAAGAAAGCCATATTCAGTAGTGCTTCTGGATGAGATAGAAAAGGCACATCCCGATGTATTCCATATACTTTTGCAGGTACTCGACGAGGGCCAGCTTACTGACAGTCTGGGAAGAAGGATCGATTTCAGGAACACGATTGTTATCCTTACATCGAACATCGGAACCAGACAGATCTCAGAATTCGGACATGGAGTAGGATTTGACACCACTGCAAAAAAGTCCACAAGAGATGAGCAGACGAAAAGCATCTTACAGAAAGCCCTTCAGAAGACATTTGCGCCGGAATTTCTGAACAGGATCGATGATGTCGTCATGTTTAATTCTCTTTCCAAAGAAGATATCAACAAAATAATTGATATCGAGCTTACAGGCCTGTACGAAAGGGTAAGAACTCTCGGATATGAGATTAAAATTTCAAACCCTGCAAGGGACTTTATTGCCGAAAAAGGATGGGATGCAAATTACGGGGCAAGACCGCTTAAGAGGGCGATACAGAAATATCTTGAAGATCCAATGGCAGAGGTGATGATAAAGTCTAAGCTTGTTGAAGGCGACTACGTGAATGTAGGACTAAACAGCACAAAGGATGAAATAAGGATCAAGATAGTCAAAAAGAAACCGGAACTGACTGAAGGCGGCACAGCCGGGCCCGCGGAAACGGAACCGGAAACTGAATGATATTCACAAATTCAGTACAGAAACGCAGTGCACTGCGTTTTTGCACTTTTTACTCATCAGGTTTCCCGTACAGGTCAAATTCTTCAGCCCGGTCGATGAGAATATTATAGAATTTGCCTGTTTCAAGGTTGTAGGTATCAGCGATAAGAACCTCCTGGTCAACTTCAGGGCTGTCGAATTCTGTTCTGCCTACAAACCAGTTTCCCTCTTTCCTGTCGATAATTACCTTATAAACCTTGTTAACCTTCGACTGGTTGAGACTGGCTGATACAGCCTGCTGGACCTCCATAAGTTCTGAAACCCTCTCCTGCTTGACATCTTCCGGAACATCATCACTGTAGTTTTTATAAGAGAATGTATCTTCTTCGTGTGAATAGGCAAAAACGCCAAGCCTGTCAAACCTGAAGTCTGTAATGAAATCCCTGAGCTGCCTGTAATCTTCATCAGTCTCACCGGGGTGCCCTGCAATAAGCGTTGTCCTGATAGCGGCATCAGGCAATGTTTCCCTTATCCTGTACAAAAGCTTCTTAGTCGCCTCCGAATCGTGCGATCTTTTCATTGCATAAAGCATATTATCTGAAATATGCTGAATCGGAATGTCGATATACCTGCAGATAACCGGATTATCTTTTATAATATCAAGAAGCTCAAGAGGAAAATTTGCCGGATATAGATAATGCAGCCTTATCCATCCTAAACCGTTGATCTTCACAAGCTCCCTGAGCAGATCGGGAAGTTTCTGTTTCCCGTAAAGATCAAGACCATAATAGCTCAGATCCTGCGCAATAAGAATAAGTTCCTTTACCCCCTGGGCTGCAAGGAGCTTTGCTTCATCAACAAGCTCTTCAACAGTCCTGGAAATGCACTTACCGCGTATCATCGGAATTGCGCAGAAGGCACATGTCCGGTCACAGCCTTCAGATAATTTAAGATAAGCGAAATGGCCCGGCCCGGTAATTACCCTTTCGGCATAATGGGCCATACCGGGCTTCACTCCTATCTCACCAAGTATGGCATTTATGTCATTTACCCCAAAGTACCTGTCAACTTCCGGAATTTCGGATTTCAGTGCTTCGCTGTATCGCTCCGAAAGGCAGCCCATCACGTACAGGTTTGAAACCAGTCCTTTCTCCTTTGCCCGTACAAACCTGAGGATGGTATCAACACTCTCTTCTTTTGCGTCATTAATGAATCCGCAGGTGTTTATAATTACAGTACCGGCCGAAGTATCATCTGAATCGTGGACAATGCTATATCCTCCTGATCTTATCTGACTGAGGAGCTTCTCGGAGTCGACAATGTTCTTTGAACATCCGAGGGTCACAATATTGATCTTTTTCTTATCCAATCAGAATTTTGTGTTTTCCCTTCGTGATGCATTGTACTATCATTAGTGTGCTTTGTGGTTCAGAAATTAAAAATTAACCACGAAGTAACTCAAAGGATGTCACAAAGTGATACAAAGGGAACATGTTAATTATTTGCGAAGAGTGCATCCACAAATGCGAATCTGTCGAATACCTGCAGGTCTTCCATCTTTTCTCCAATGCCAATATAGCGTACTGGTATCCGGAACTGATCGGAGATTCCGATTACAACACCTCCTTTAGCAGTTCCGTCCAGCTTAGTGATTATAAGTGAAGTAATGCCTGCCGATGAGGTGAACTGTTTTGCCTGTTCAAATGCATTTTGTCCGGTGGATCTTTGTATTGTTCATGGCCAACAGCTTTTTCGAG
>JBBIIS010000043.1:5303-11628 GCA_037446375.1 Bacteroidota bacterium
ATCCGTCCAGGACAAGCATAACATCGTGGGGTGCACCAGGAACTACTTTTTCCATCACCCTTTTTATCTTCGACAGCTCATTCATCAGATTTATCTTATTATGAAGCCTGCCGGCAGTATCAATAATTACAACATCAGCTTCGGATGATACAGCGGATTTAATTGTATCGAAGGCAACTGATGCCGGGTCGGAACCCATCTGCTGGCGGATAAGCGGAACGTCTGCCCTGTTGGCCCAGACCTGCAACTGATCTATTGCAGCGGCCCTGAAAGTATCTGCGGCTCCAAGTACTACTTTTTTCCCAGCCTGTTTATATTGCCAGGCCAGCTTCGCAATTGTTGTAGTCTTGCCTACTCCGTTAACCCCCACGATCATTATGACATAAGGCTTAACCGGAAGGGGTGATGAGAATTCTATTACCTCTCCCGATTTGCTCTCTTCCAGAAGCGAGGCTATCTCTTCCCGAAGGATCGCATTCAGTTCGCCTGTACCAAGATATTTATCCCTTGAGACCCGCTCTTCTATCCTTTTTATTATCCTCAGGGTTGTTTCTACGCCTACATCGGAAGAGACCAGCACCTCTTCGAGATTATCGAGGACGTCTTCGTCGATCTTTGCTTTTCCGGCAACGGCTCTCGATAGCTTTATGAAAACACTTTCCTTTGTTTTCTGAAGGCCGCGGTCAAGATCCTCTTTTTTTGCTTTGCCTGTAAATCCGAAAAGGGACATGAGTGATTTATTTGATACAATACATTATAAAAAAAGCTTTCTCCCTGACGAAGAAAGCTCCTTATATCATTCTGATCAGAAATTTACTTCTTTGTAAAGAAGTCCTTTATATGATCGTTATGTACAATCTCTTCCTTGAACAGGTAAGCACCTGATTTATCAGATTTTACCATTTTAATGCACTTGGTAAATGTTCTGCCGGCTCCTGTCTTGAGTGCTGCTACTACTTTCTTTGCCATTTTTCAATCAGTTTACTTGATTTCTCTGTGAAGTGTATGTTTTTTCATGATAGGATTATACTTCATCCTTTCGATACGGTCGGGTGTATTCTTCCTGTTTTTTGTTGTAATATACCTTGAGGTACCGGCCAGGCCGCTTTCCTTATGTTCGGTACATTCCAGAATAACCTGCTGCCTGTTTCCTTTTGCCTTCTTTGCCATTTCCTTTTCCTGTTAATAATTGAGAATATAACCTTTTTCCTTAGCTTCCTTAAGAGCACTGGTCAAACCTTTTTTGTTTATAAGGCGCATTCCTGCTGCTGATATTTTCAGCGTGATCCATCTTTTTTCCTCAGGCAGGAAATATTTCTTATCAAAAAGATTAGGATAGAATTTTCTCTTTGTCCTTCTCTTTGAATGGGAAACATTATTTCCATTCATCGCCTTCTTCCCTGTTACCTGACAAATTCTTGACATCTCTTTTGTTTTAATCCTTTAACTGAATTCTGCTTTAAAAATCGAAGCGCAAATTACGTGATTTTAATCTTATTAACCAAATAATTAGTGTGATTTTTTTCAAGTGCCTGAGAAGAGCCCTATTTAGCCCCAGATATCGCCATCCTGAGCATATTAAGCGCAGCAACTGAGAATCGCATTATGTTACTATCCCTTTCACCCCCAAAAGTGAGTTTTCCCGTAGTTGTTCCTGCTTTAGAATCGATTGATATACAAACTGTTCCGACAGGCTTTTCGGAAGTCCCCCCATCTGGTCCGGCAATTCCCGTGACCGCTATCGAATAATCGGTCGAGAAAAGCCTCCTCGCTCCCTTTGCCATTGCTTCTGCAACTTCCGGACTAACAGCGCCATGTTCCTCTATTAGCTTTGAAGGAACATCGAGCTGTCCGGTCTTGACGCTATTGTCGTATGCAATTACAGAGCCTTTATAGTATTTAGAGCTGCCGGCGACCGAGGTAATCAAATGTGCGATATTTCCTCCCGTGCAGCTTTCTGCAGTGCAAAGAGTGGCATTTTTCATTCTTAATAACCTGCCAATTGTCATCTCCATTGTCTCTTCGTCCTCTGCATAAATTTTATCCGGAATTATCCTGTATAGTTTTCTTACCTGGCTATCAATCTGAAGCCTCAGAAGTTCCCTGTCAGTTCCCATCCCTGTCAGCCTCAGCTTAATAATGCCATAGGAAGGCAGGTAAGCAAGGCTGACCGATTCAGGCATTTCAGCTTCAAAACCTTCGAGTGTATGGGCAAGCTTTGCCTCAGCCGTGCCAAATGTCATTATATTCTTATGAATGATCACTTGTGATTGAAACCTCTTTTCAAGTTCGGGGATAACATGCTCTTTCATCAGATGCTTCATCTCTGAAGGGACACCCGGCATCGAGACAAAAATCGTACCCTGTTTTTCGAACCACATTCCGGGGGCGGTCCCGGATGAATTATACAGAATCCTGCAGGATTCAGGCACTTCAGCCTGGCGGCGGTTATTGTCATTCATCGGATAGTTCCTTCGAAGCAGCATTCCTTCAATCATCCTGAGTACTTTTTCATCAGGAACAAGCCTTGTTTCAAAGAATTCACAAAGAACCGGCTTCGTTATATCATCGCTTGTCGGACCAAGTCCTCCCGTTATCAGAACAACGTCAACCTTCCCTGCTGCTTCCGAAAGTGCATTTAAAATATCATCCTTCTTATCAGGTATTGAGATCATTCTTGTTATCAGAAAGCTGATCTTGCTCATCTCCGCTCCCATCCATGCGGCGTTTGTATTGATCGTTTGACCGATCAGAAGCTCGTCGCCAATTGAAATTATCTCTGCCCGCATATTTTTAAATATTGAAAGGGATTACAAAAATATATTTTGTAAGTTCAAATGCCAATTAATAACTGATTAAATGAAGAGAAGTTTTAAAATAAAGCAGGTTGAGGAGTTTGCGGGAAAGAATCTTGGAGCGTACGACAGCGGCCATGACTGGTGGCATCTTGAAAGGGTCCGGAACAATGCATTTCAGATAATGGAGGCTGAAGGATCGTGCGATCAGGTAATCGTAGAGATAGCGTCCCTGCTTCACGATATAGGAGACAGTAAATTCATGGAAAAAGGATCTGAGGATCCGGCAAGGCTTTTACACAGGTTTCTCACGGGCCTTGAGCTTGAAGAAAGGATCATTGAGGAGGTTATCTTTATTAACAGGAACCTCTCTTTCAGTAAAGGAAAAAAGCCTGAAAGAATATCCGTCGAGTTTATGATAGTTCAGGATGCCGACAGGCTTGATGCGATTGGTGCTATCGGGATAGCAAGGGCCTTCAATTATGGCGGATTTGTAAATAATCCGATATTTGATCCATCCGGAAGAGATCATTCAACTATAAGTCACTTTTACGATAAGCTTCTTAAGCTTAAGGATCTGATGAATACCGGAACAGGAAGGAGGCTTGCCGACGAGCGGCACCGCTTCCTTGAGCTGTACCTCGAACAGTTCTATCATGAATGGAACTTCGGGAAAAGGTCAGAGGATCAGCAATAAAAAAAACCTCCTATGCTAACGCTTCGGAGGGTAAGAGCGGGAAAAGGGGATCGAACCCTCGACCCTCAGCTTGGGAAGCTGATGCTCTACCACTGAGCTACTCCCGCTTAATGATTTCGGAATTCAGATTTGTGATTTCGGATTTCCGGAGCCAAAATTATTAAATAATCTTAATTCCCAAATTATTAAATCCGAATTCGTAAATCCGCGATCCAAAATCCCTTTGAGCCTCCCAAGGGAGTTGAACCCTCGACCTGCTCATTACGAGTGAGCTGCTCTACCACTGAGCTAAGGAGGCATTGATTAATGCGCAAATATATATAAAATCATTCCAATCTTTCAAGCCTTTGAAGCAGCGGCGGATGAGAATAGTGGAAAAAAACATATGCCGGATGCGGAAGCAAATTGGAAAGATTCTTTACTGACAGCTTCTTAAGTTCCTCTGCAAGTCTCTCAGGCTTGTAGTTATCCTTTACAAACTTATCAGCCTCGAACTCATTTTTTCTTGAAATATAATTTGATATTAGTCCGATTACAAGTGATAATGGAGAGTAGAGTATTCCAAATACAACAAGACCAAGATGGAAGCTGGATCTTTCAGCACCAATTGCTGCCGCAATCATAGGATTATTAACCACGACTGAGAAGAGGAAGAGCATAACGCCCGTAATAAGGACTGACGAAATAAGGCTTTTCAGAACATGCTTCTTCTTATAGTGACCTATTTCATGGGCAAGTACGGCAACAATCTCCTCGCAGGTGAACTCTTTCAGGAGAGTGTCGAAAAGGACTATCCTCTTTTTTGGTCCGAATCCCGAGAAATAGGCATTTGCCTTCGTGCTTCTCCTTGAACCGTCAATAATGTAGATATTTTTTATCCTGAATCCGGCTTTTTCAGCAAATGACCCTATCATGTCACGTAATTCTCCCTCATCCAGTGGAGTCTGTTTATTGAAGAGGGGTACAAAAAGCTCTGAATAGAAGAGATTAAGGAATACTGAAAAGAGAGTTATTAGTATCCATGCCCAGATCCAGAAATTATGGCCGATCTTATAATAAAGGAATGTCATAAGTCCAAGTACGGGTACTCCTATTATAAGAGCAATTAACCATGATTTGAGATGATCGAGTATAAAGGTCCTTTTTGTCATTGTATTGAAGCCGTACTTCTTTTCAATAACAAAAGAATCGTACCAGCTGAATGGAATATTTATAATATCCGACGCAAAGCCAATAATACCGAAGAAGAGAAGCGAGACTATGACCGTATTGGAACTTATACCCCTTACAAGAGAATCGGCCCGGGCAAACCCTCCCGCGGCGATCATGGCTATTATAATAGCAGTATTAAGGGTTGAGGACCACAAAGACAGAGCCTTGTTTTCCCTGTGATAGAGCTGGCTTTTTCTGTAAGCCTCTTCATCGCAGATGCCCTTGAGTTTTTCGGGAACCGAAGCTGACCACATTTTTGAATTAAGAAACTCAAGATATCTCTCTGTCAGGTATCCTGATACGGGTATAATAATTATGAGCCAGTATATTATATTATGCATCACTCAGGGGGGGCTAAAAAAAGAAGCAGGGCGCCATTTTAAAATAGTGTGGAATAAATATGTCTCGCTGCATTTCCTCGTGCTAAAAGGATTGGCGCCCTGCGGTGTTGTAAATATAATAAATATTTTTAAGTTAACATACCACCACAAACATGAATTGTTTGTCCGGATACGTATGACGAAAGTTCAGAAGCAAGATAAAGGGCAGTATTAGCCACATCAGCAGGGGTTCCGCCTCTTTTCAGAGGGATCTTGTTTATCCATTCCGATTTTACATCCTCGGGCAGCTTGTCAGTCATTTCAGTTATTATGAACCCCGGTGCTATGGCATTGACCCTTATATTCCTTGAACCTACCTCCCTGGCGATACTCTTTGTAAAACCTATAATGCCTGCCTTTGAAGCGGAATAGTTGCTCTGTCCGGCATTTCCTGAAACACCCACAACAGAAGCCATGTTTATTATCGAACCGCCTTTCTGTTTCAGCATCGGCTGAAGTATGGCCTTTGTAAGATTGAAAACTGATTTCAGGTTCACTGCAATAACTGAATCCCATTGATCCTCTGTCATTCGCATCAGCAGTGTATCCCTTGTAATTCCCGCATTGTTTACAAGAATATCAACTTTGCCAAAGTCCTTTACTATCTCTTCAACAAACTTCTGGGAATCGGCAAAACTGGCCACATTGAATACATAGCCCTTTGCCTTTACACCTATCGATCCGATCTCATTTACAGCTGATTTGAATTCATCATCGTCGACAACGTTTGTAATTGCCACATAGGCGCCCTCATGAGCAAACTTTAGAGCGATTTCCTTCCCTATACCGCGCGATGCTCCTGTTATAAGAGCAGTTTTTCCAGCAAGTAGTTTCATAAATTTGTATGATTAAATTTCCGCAAAAATACTAAAAAAAATGCCTTAGATGCTATAAAGGCTATAAAAGCTATAAAGGCTATAAAGGCGTTAAAGGCTAAATGCTAAGATCACGTTTAATAAGTTCTTTTATACATCCTCTACAGCATATACAGCCTATACAGCATATACAGCATATACAGCATATACAGCATATACAGCATATACAGCCTATACAGCCTATATAGCCTCTACAGCCTTCTTAAAGCCTTACTACCTGTATTTATACAGAGATATTTTCTGTATTGTGGTTCTGCCTGATGGCAGGATAAGACCTGTTCCGTCCCACATACTTGAATGGATCTCATCGCCGTTAAGCCGCTTTTCAGCCACCCACTTCCCCTTTTCAAGCCTGCCTTCATCTAC
>JBBIIS010000043.1:11638-19844 GCA_037446375.1 Bacteroidota bacterium
ACACTACCAATCAAATCTAAAATTATAAACTGCCTGAGATATTTTTTTGGACCTTTCGATCCTCTCAACCTCAGCAAGAACTTTTGGAATCTGAGCTCTGAGCTCTCTTTCCGCCTCTTTCAGACTTATTTTTCTGATGGAAGAAAGAAGATGTCAAGAGCTTTCCCGGCACATATGAATTCATCCTTCCCTGTATTAACGATAATGCCTCCTGCGACCTGGCTGGCTCCGCCTGCAAGCCTGGCTTCAATCAAGTACCCGCCGCAGTCAAATCTCTGGACAGGCTCCCTTTTGTCGACAAGAATTCCTCTCATTGTGCCCTTTCCCTGATTCTCAAGTATAAGCGGAGAGATATTCTGAAGGACCGAATAGCTTTCACTTACCGGGTCGTTCTTATCATTTATAATGTCATCAATGCCAAAAGGAGAGAAACAGCCTGCATTACATTCACCAAAAGCATAGAATGCCCTCGCGGCTCCATCCTCTCCTCCTCTTGATTCGGGTATGAATAAGGGATTTCCACTCCTGCTAAATTCTGTGCAGACCCATTTGAATTCATCTATATAAATGTCTGGTGCAATAAAGTCGATTGAAGGCGCTCCTGCCCTCCAGATATCTATAACCTCTGGAAGAGGACCTCCTGAGGGATAGCGGCCGGGCCAGGATGTCGATGGTTGTTTGAGCCAGGCATTCACGTACATTGGAAGTGGGTATTCTATCCTGCCGGCTGAGGTCACCTGTTCCACATATTTTGCATAGTTCCATGCCATGAAGAGCTCCTCCGTGTAATAGGAATAGAATTGCCAATCTTTTTGTTCTGGTTTAAACTGACTCTTGCCGAACAGCTGCTCCCAGGTTCCCGATGTTTTAAATCCATTTTCAGCCCATCTTCTCTTTAATTCAGGGAATAGAGACTCTTTATGACTGACAAGGTACTGGATGAGATTTGAGGGCACTGTACCATTGTAAGCTGCATCAGCCACTTTGCTGAAATCTCTTCTAGCGTTGCCCGGTGTTTCACCTGAGTGGTCATTTATTCCCATTTCATTTTCAACCTGGATCATTACGACAGTTTGCTTCTCACTGTCTGTCTCTTTTATATGATGCATAAGAGCGGCAAATGCTTTAGCATCAGCTGCGGCGGATTCAGCACCGAAGGTCGAAAGGATCTCAAGCGGCTTTCCGTTTTCATCTTTTACCCTTGGATATTTATCATAGTTCCTCTTTATCCATGATGGAACATATCCGGAACTTGAGTTCTTCCAGCTTCCGAACCAGATTAGGACAAGCTTAAGATTTGCATCTCTTGCACCTGATAAAGTACTGTCGACAAGTGAAAAATCAAATTTTCCTTCTTCTGGTTCTATAAGCTCCCAGGAGACAGGGGCAATGACCGAATTCAGGTTTTTTTCTGCAAGCTTCTTCCATACCGGCCTGAGTGAACTGAATCCTCCTCCCGTTGAATTATGAAGTTCCCCGGCGATCAAAAGGAATGGTTTCTTATTCACCACCAGCCTTTGGGCCGTACCGCTTTTCTCGAGATAAGGTATCTGGGAAATACGTCCATTATTAATAAAATCAGAAGAATGCGGATTGCCTTTGCACGCAAAAAATAACGGGATTAAACATACCAGCAAAAAGCTTCTGAAAACAGAAGAGAAACCAGGGAGCATGTTGTTTAATTATTAATATGTTTTTTTCAGTGATCCCAACTAAACCCCACCGGAGGAGGGGATCTTTCAGAGCAAGAATTCAACCTCGCTCATTCTTATCTTTTGTCTTTTATATTTCTATCAACCCCTACTGCGTTTCTAATGCCTTCTTCACAGCCAATCCTATCTCTGCCGGTGATTGCACTACATGTATTCCGCATTTTGCCATTATCTCCATCTTAGCTGCAGCTGTATCTGCCTTACCTCCTATAATAGCCCCAGCATGTCCCATGCGACGTCCTTTTGGTGCGGTCTGACCCGCAATGAATCCCACCACAGGTTTAGTTCCGTTAGCTTTTACCCATTCGGCTGCATCTGTCTCCATATTTCCGCCGATCTCCCCAATAATTATTATTGCTTCTGTCTCTTCATCGGCCATGAGAAGCTTAACAGCCTCAAGGGTTGTAGTCCCGATTATCGGATCACCGCCAATCCCAATGCATGTTGATTGCCCCATTCCAAGACGGGTAACCTGGTCCACAGCTTCGTACGTAAGAGTCCCTGAGCGGGAGATTATTCCTATACTTCCTTTCCTGTGAATAAACCCCGGCATGATGCCTGCCTTAGCCTCCCCTGGTGTTATCACACCCGGACAATTAGGTCCTATAAGCCTGCAGTCATATGATTTAATGTAGTCTTTCACCCTTACCATATCGAGAACCGGGATTCCTTCAGTGATGCATACAATGAGTTTGATCCCTCCCTCTGCGGCCTCCATGATGGCATCGGCGGCAAAGGCCGGAGGAACAAAAATGACAGATACATCTGCGGCAGCTGACCTGACGGCATCTTTAACAGTATTGAACACGGGAAGGTCGAGATGTCTTGTTCCGCCTTTTCCGGGGGTAACACCTCCTACAACTTTTGTTCCGTAAGCAATCATCTGTGTGGCATGGAAAGTACCTTCACTACCGGTAAAACCCTGGACAATCACCCTGGAGTTTTTATTTAAAAGGACGCTCATAATCTAAAGAAATTAAGCAACTTAAAAAATTAATTAACAATTTATTTTATATCATGTCAGTTTCAAAAATACAATAAATATTTCTTGGTTTTGGTTATATTTACATATTATATTCAAATATTTCATGCACTATATTGATCCTGTTTTATACATAGGTATCTCGCAGTCATTTTTTGCGGGTTTGCTTATCTCCACTAAGAAGCCGTTCACGACCGCCAACCGTTTGATGGCTGCATGGATGTTCATGATTTGCATCGAGATGATATTTGCCCTTATTAACAGCAATGTGATGGAAATGTATTCATTCCCGTTCATCACTTTTACATACGGGCCTCTCCTCTATTTGTATGTCAGGTTCATGACTGACCCGGGGAGGAGATTTAACTGGTTTGCTCTTCTTCACTTTATCCCATTTTTGGTATTTCTTATTATTTCAGTGATTTTCAGATCAGAACATCTTGTAAGGGATCTGAGGAACTTCTTTGTTCAGGACAAGCTTATCTCTCTCAGGATAGTTTACGGGACCTGTTTCTTTTTCTCAATTACAGGCTACAGTATCCTTGCATTCATTGAGATAAGCCGCCACCAGAGAAATCTGCGAAATCTTGTCTCTTATACTTCGAAAGTTATAACCCTTAACTGGCTGAAAGTAGTCTCGATAAGTTTTTACGCGGCATATTTCATCCTCTTTATCCTTGGCGGTCTTAATATGATGGGAAACTTTATCCCGTTCGATCCCTACTTTATAATTTTTGGCTTCATCGCAATTTTTTCATTTGTCTATAGCTTTTATGGCATTAAGCAGCCTGTGATCTTTGGTGATCAGGTAAAGGTTGAAGAGTATGAGAAGAAAGAGACTGAAAAGTACTCAAGAAGCGGGCTGCGTGATGAACAGGGTGACGAATATCTCAAAACCCTTCTCTCCTATATGGAACAGAATAAGCCTTATCTCGAAAGGGATCTGACGATCCATGATCTTTCTCAACTTACAGGCATTCCCCGGCATTATATAACACAAGTGCTTAATGAAAAATATGAGAGGAATTTCTTTACATTTATCAATGAGTACAGGGTAAAAGATGTCCTTGACAGGTTTTCAGACCCTCGTTTTAATCATTATACGATACTCGCGATTGCCTACGATGCCGGTTTCAATTCAAAAACAACTTTCAATTCAATTTTTAAGACCCAGACCGGGCAAACCCCCAGCGCATACAGGAAAAAGCTTTCCGGAATATCAAAATAGCCTAGTCCGCTCCGGGCGGTTCGTACCAGTACTTTCTCATTTACCGGTCCGGGATATGCGGTTCAGACGACGGCAGTCTGTTTAAATTGTTCCTTTGGAAGAAAAACTGCCATGACACCCAGGTATTTTGTTCTCCCGGTGGCCTTTCTTGCTTTAAGCCAACTTATATATTGTCAGAAGGTCTCTGATTCAACAGGCAATCAGAGGAAGCTTTCCATAAATGGATTCGTACGTGCCGGATTCTATGGCGACCTTCACGATAACGCGCCAAAGCCATTTATCTCAAGCGGCTATTCCGACTTCGGCCTGAAGATTGAAAGCCGCATAACAAATAACCTTAAAGCCTATGCCGACACAAGATTCAGGTATGGCTCAGAATTTCATGAACCAGTCAGCCAGGTAATAGTAAGAGAGGCATATATTGACTATTCATTCTCCACATTCACCCTTTCTGCCGGACAGAAAATCATAAAATGGGGACGTGCTGATTTTACTAATCCCACATCAAAGCTTAATCCGACAAATTACATTTCCCGCTCGCCCGACCGGGAAGATATGGATATGGGCAATATTATATCATCACTAAGCTGGTCACCATCAGATAAACTCACTTTCCAGGCTGTTACCGTTCCATTCTACAGATCATCAATCCTGCTCATCGATCCTATTCCTTTGCCTGAGAATGTATCGATCGGACAGATGAATTCACTTGTGACAGATCAGAAACTCTTCAGCTATGGGATAAAGGCTGACCTGCACCTGGGTGGGATCGACCTTGGGGCATCCTGGTTTGAAGGCTATGATCCCATGCCGGGAATAGAGCTTAAGGTATTTACAGCAGATTTTACCGGACCGGTTCCTGTAACAAATACTGTTCTCAGTACAATCCCCTATAAAACAAGAATGGCCGGGCTGGATTTCGAGGCTACTGCCGGGATTGCAGGAATACGGGGTGAAGCAGCATGGACCCAACCTTCATTATCATGGAAAGATCATGAATATGCACCAATGGGGGAGGTAAAATGGGTCGCAGGATTAGATTTTACACTTGGCAACTGGAGGCTGACAGGAGAATATTCAGGAAAAGTCATTCCCGGATTTGAGCCTTCAGCCGTGGACCCGTTAATAGGTACTCAACCAGACTACGCAAAGCTGGCCCAGATGCTGGCCACTCCCGGCTTTAACCTGAACGAATATATAAGGCAACAGGTGGGTGCATTCAACAGGCTTTATAATTACCAGCTCGAAAAATGGTACCACTCAGGAGGGATCAGGATTGAAACAGATATGGCATATGGGAAGCTTTTGCCTTCACTTTTTACAACTTACAATTTCACATCAGGGGACCTCCTTATTATCCCTGAAATAAAGATTAAACCTGTCGATGCACTTACACTTGTTATTGGCGCTGAAGTTTACACAGGGAATAAAGGATCGCTTTTCTATATCATAAAAGATTACATGACAAGTATATACGCAGGCATTAAAGTAGACTTCTGAAAATGACTGAGATTATTATAAAGCTTCGCTGGTGGATAATCGGCACTTTCAGCCTGCTTGGAATATCCTTTGCGGTGCTTATCCCCTTCTCAAAGACAGATCCTGAGATCAGGAATTACGTTCCGTCATCGCTGAGTTCCAGAATAAGAACCGACCAGATTGAGAAGGAGTTCGGGACACAGGATATGGTTGTTATTCTCTTTTCGGACAGTTGCATTCTTAGCTCTCCTGATCTTCTGCAGATCAGAAAAGTTGACAGGGATCTTTCGAAGATTTCCGGAGTATCTGACAGGATCTCGCCTTTCACAATCAAAATAATAAAGGGAGAGGAAGGCATGATGACTGCCGAAGCTCTGATCGGATCAATTCCTTCCGGGAAATCTGAAATTGAAAAACTTAAGAAGAAGATAAACGATAATCCTCTTTCCGGAAATGTAGTTTTTTCAACAGACTTCACAGCCGCATCAATAACAGCCACAATTAAAGGTTCAAAGGGGGAACTGGCTACGCTAGCAAAGATCGATTCTGTCATCAGCCTCTCAGCCGGTCCGGCATCTGTGAAGACCGGCGGACTTCCGTACATAAGAAAATTTATCATGACGGATGTTCAGCATGATGCAATGATAATTGTACCTATGGCACTGCTTATCATGCTCCTTATACTGAAACTGACACTCGGTGATTGGCGGAGCGTGGCAATGCCCTTCACTGTTGTCGTTCTTTCTACAGCGATCAGTATAGGACTGATCCCGCTCTTTGGCTGGAAAATATCGATCCTGACTCTGATTGAACCAATTATCCTGGTAGCAGTTGCAAACAATTATGGGATCTATCTTGTTGCAAGGCACCAGGAGATCGGTACCACCTGGACAGGCAGCAACGAGGATATATTAAATAAGCTGACAATGTCGCTTAATAAGCCGATCCTTTTCAGCGGACTTACTGCAATAGCAGGAATACTGGGATTGCTTACCCATACAATAATTCCTGCCAAACAGGTTGGCGTGCTCGCATCATTAGGCGTTTCCATGGCACTTATAATGAGCCTTCTTTTCATTCCGGCCCTTTTGTTTATAAGGGGACCTGGTAAAAAAACAATTCGCGAAGACAGATTCAATACATTATTTTTCAATAAATTACTTAGCTGGCTAAGCAGAATTATAATAAGTTCACCAGGAAAGATACTCGCCTGCTCTCTAGCAATTACTATTCTTTTCTCCCTTGGTATGATCTTACTTAAAATTGATACAAACCAGGAGAACTATTTCCCTGCAAGACATCCGGTGAGAAGCGCTGCAAGGATCATAAATGAAAAATTCGGAGGGTCACAGACAATTTCTGTAATGCTTTCGGGAGATATGAAAGATCCGGAAGTAATGAGCAGAATTGATGGTCTTACAACAAGGCTTGAAAAGGAAAGAGGTGTTGGCAGGGTTTTCTCAATATCGCAGGTGATTAGGGAGATGACAAGGGCCATTTTTATGCCGGATGAAAAGGATTATAACAGGATCCCGGACTCAAGGAACGGCATTGCACAGCTTTTTGAACTATATAATATGAGCGGCGATCAGGGCGATTTCAGTCAGCTTATAAACACTGAAAACACAAAAGCACATGTACTTATAAGGCTCTCAGATCCTCAGAACAATATCGTTAAGAATGTGGAGGATCTGATACTCAAAGAAACTAAAGGAATCAATGCTGATGTTACTGTTGGCGGTTACGCTATTATTATGACAGATTTTGCCCAGTCGGTCATTAAGGGCCAGGTATATTCGCTGCTGTTTGCGGTAATAGCTGTTTTTCTGCTGCTCACAATAATATTCAGATCGTTCCGCGGCGGCCTTACCGGTACAATACCTCTTGCTGGATCGATTTTTATCCTTTTTGGATTTATGGGAATAAGCGGAATTGCACTCGATGCCGCCACAGCCCTCCTATCCTCGATAATGATAGGCGTCGGGGTTGACTTCACAATACAGTATATGTGGTGTTTCAACGCCGAACTCAGGAAAGACGGTGATTATAAGGCAGCAACTGACAGGTCCTTAAAGACGATCGGGAGAAGCATAATAATTAACGCAGTCAGTGTTACGGCGGGCTTCTCCGCCCTGTTGCTCTCAGGCTTCACGTCTATCAGATTCTTTGGATATCTGGTAATGATATCAATGGGCGCCTGTCTGATAGGTGCGATTCTGGTCATACCGGCCTACTTACTGAAATTCAGGCCCGGCTTTATAGAAAAGAATTTATCATCACGAAAAATAGAAAAAGATGAAAAATAGACTGATATTATATCTCCTCCTGCTGCCGTTTATACAGATAACTGCACAAAAGCCTGACGCAGCAGGCATCATGGAACGCACAAGGGAACTGACACTTACCGGTTCTTTAAGCGCAACAGTGTCACTGGTAATAACTGAAAAAAACGGCTCAGTGAGGAACCGGACCATATCAATGCTTACGAAAAGCTACCCCGGCGGAACTGAAAAAAGAGTAATTAGATTTACTGAACCAGCTGATGTGAAGGGTACCTCCATGCTGATAACCGATAATAAGGACAAAGCTGATGAGATGTGGATCTACCTTCCGGCTTTAAAGAAGACGAGGAGAGTTGTAAGTACAGAAAAGGGTAAAAGTTTCATGAGCTCTGAATTTTCAAATGCCGACTTCAGCTCCCCCACTCTTTCTGATTTTTCAAACGTCCATCTTAAAGGTTCTGGCGAAAATGATCAATGGATAATTGAAAGCAAGCCTGTCTCGCCCGATAAGGCGGATGAATAC
>JBBIIS010000044.1:0-15252 GCA_037446375.1 Bacteroidota bacterium
GGCCCAATCTCAGGGCTGCAGGAGTTGATTATGACGTGAGGGTAATGAATCCCTACTCATCGTATAATGACTTTGATTTTATTGTCCCGATCGGAACAAATGGTGATACCTACGACCGCTTCTGCGTCCGCGAGGAGGAGCTCTGGCAAAGCATAAGGCTTGTTGAAAATGCCCTTGAAAATCTTCCTGAAGGAAGACACAACGTTGATGTTCCAGGGGTGTTTCTCCCTCCCAAGGAGGATGTGTACAGCAAAATGGAAGCCCTCATTTACCATTTTAAAATAGTTATGGGCGAGATCGGGGTTCCCGCGGGTGAGGTGTACCATGCAGTTGAAGGGGGAAACGGAGAATTGGGATTCTACCTGGTCTCCGACGGAGGAAGAATGCCATATCGCCTGCATTTCAGAAGGCCCTGCTTTGTTTATTACCAGGCCTTCCCCGAGATGATCAGGGGAAGCGTCCTTTCTGATGCGATACTTACCATGAGCAGCATGAATGTAATAGCCGGAGAGCTTGATGCATAAATGATTATTAAAATTGAATTAAAAAAATTTAAAATATTCACCCCCTTTCTTATTTCCCCCAACCGGGAAAAGGAAACCCAGGACTCCTTCCCCTTTGGGGGAAAACATGGAGGGGGGCAAAACAAGAATAAGATTTTATATATTGAATAATAGATGCACGATTTTAAAGTAGATCATAAACAGTATGTTAAAGAGGGGAAAAGAGTCCTGTTCTCAGAGGAGAGCCTCGGGAAGGTAAAAATCCTGATCTCAAGGTATCCTGAGGGAAAACAAAAATCCGCACTTCTTCCTATCCTCCATTTGGCACAGGATGAACTTGGAGGGTACCTCAGCGCTGATGTGATGGATTATATTGCGGACCTTCTTAATATCCAGCCTGTTGAAGTTTACGAAGTCGCTACATTCTATACTCAGTTCTCGCTCGAAAAAAAAGGGAAATACCTTATTGAAGTTTGCCATACTGCCCCATGTGCCATATGCGGAGGCGAAAAAATTTCAGGATATCTGCAGGAAAAGCTCGGTATCAAGCCGGGAGAAACCACAACAAACGGCCTATTCACTCTGAAAGAGGTGGAATGCCTCGGAGCATGCGGATATGCTCCGGCTATGCAGATAAACATGGAATTTTATGAAAATCTGACTGAGGAAAAAATTGATGGGATAATTGACGACCTTTCAAAACAGAGCGATGATCTGAAACAAAATGGATCAAAATGGGCAGAAGAATTATTCTAGAACATATTGACCTTCCCGGCATCCGCACTTTTGACGTTTTCAGAAGTGCCGGCGGCTACAGCTCTGTTGAGAAGGTGCTGAAGGGGCTGCCTCCCGATGACGTTACTAAAGAAATCAGGATATCCGGCCTGCGCGGAAGGGGTGGCGCAGGATTTTCGACAGGACTGAAATGGAGCTTCATAGATAAGAAATCCGACAAACCCAGATATCTTGTATGCAATGCAGACGAAAGCGAGCCTGGCACCTTCAAGGACCGGTTCATTATGGAACACATTCCACATCAGCTTATTGAAGGAATAATAATTTCATCCTATGCGATAGGCGCGGCAACTGCCTATATTTATGTGAGAGGCGAATTCAAATATATTATCGGGATCCTGAACAGGGCCCTCTCAGAAGCATATGCTCACGGCTTCTTGGGGAAAAATATTCTCCGCTCCGGCTACAGCCTCGATATACATGTTCACCCCGGAGCCGGCGCATATATTTGCGGTGAGGAGACAGCACTTCTTGAATCAATTGAAGGCAAGCGCGGAAATCCAAGGATTAAGCCTCCTTTCCCGGCTTCCAAAGGGCTTTGGGAAAGTCCTACTGTCGTAAACAATGTCGAAACACTTGCAGCAATAGGTCCCATCATTAATATGTCGGGTGCAGAATATGCTAAGATCGGCATTGGCAAGAGTACCGGGACAAAGCTCTTTTCAGTTTGCGGAAAGGTAAAAAAGCCCGGGGTTTATGAAACTGATATGGGATTGCCGGTGGAAGAGTTTATTTACTCTGACGAATATTGCGGTGGCATAAGGGACGGAAAGAAACTAAAAGCAGTTATCCCGGGTGGTTCATCGGTTCCGATTGTCCCCTCAGATCTCATTCTTAAAACCGCATCCGGGAATCCCCGCCTCCTGACCTATGAGTCCCTGGCTGAGGGGGGATTTGAAACCGGCACAATGCTTGGTTCCGGAGGCTTTATTGTTTACGATGAAGATGATTGTATTGTAAGAAACACATGGAACCTGACAAGATTTTACCATCACGAATCGTGCGGTCAGTGCTCGCCATGCCGGGAAGGCACCGGATGGATGGAGAGGATACTTTACCGGATCGAACACGGAACAGGAAGAGCAAAAGATATAGACCTGCTTGTGAGTGTCGCATCAAAGATCGAAGGCACTACCATCTGTCCGCTTGGAGATGCGGCTGCCTGGCCGGTTGCCAGTGCGATCAGGCATTTCAGGAATGAGTTTGAATTCCATGTAAGCAACCCGGGAGTTGTAATGAATATTGATCACGGCTCAGTTGCCGGGTACGGAAAGGCAGTAAAAACAGCAGCAAATGGTTAAGGTCACAATAGATAATATTACAATAGAGGTTGAGGAAGGAACCACCATCCTTCAGGCAGCGCGTAAAATAGGAGGTCACGTTGTTCCTCCGGCGATGTGCTGGTATTCGAAGCTAAGGGGATCAGGTGGGAAATGCCGTACCTGCCTGGTAAAGGTCGGAAGATCATCAGATACTGACCCCCGCCCGATGCCTAAGCTTGTCGCTTCATGCAGCACGGCTGTACAGGATGGTATGGTAGTCCTGAATATGACTTCACCGGAAGTAATTGAAACAAGAAGGGCAATTGTTGAATTCCTGCTTATTAATCACCCCCTCGACTGTCCTGTTTGCGACCAGGCTGGCGAATGCGACCTCCAGGATCTGAGCTTTGAACACGGGCTGGAAAACACAAGGTATGAAGAGTCACGGAGGGAATTCAATACAATTGACATCGGCGAAAGGATAAAGCTTCACATGACCCGTTGTATTCTTTGCTACAGGTGTGTTTATGCAGCCGACCAGCTGACTGATAAAAGGGTTCATGGTGTACTTTTCAGAGGTGATGCGTCAGAAATAGGAACATACATAATGAAATCTGTTGACAATGATTTCTCGGGTAATGTGATAGATGTTTGTCCTGTTGGAGCGCTTACCGACAGAACATTCAGGTTCAAAAGCAGGGTGTGGTTTCTGAACCCGGTGGATGCTCATCGCAGCTGCACCAGATGCTCCGGAAAGGTTACCGCATGGATGTTCGGAAATGAAATTTACAGGATAACTGCAAGAAAAGATAAATACGGGGAGGTGGAGGAGTTTATCTGTAATGAATGCCGATTCGAAAAGAAGAAACAGGCTGATTGGATCATAGAAGGTCCGAGGAAAATCAGCCGCCATTCAGTTATTTCTCAGAATCATTACGAAAAGATGAAAAAACAGAGCATCATTAAGCCTCTTGAAGGAAAAACAGAACCACAGGAATAGAAAGATATGCTGCTATTTAAAATAATATTGATAATTTCAATCCTGCTCGTGAGCCTGGCTATCGCGATGTACTCTACCCTGTTCGAACGCAAGATCGCGGGTTTCTTCCAGGACAGGTTCGGTCCCGACCGTGCAGGTCCGCTGGGCATTCTTCAGCCTGTAGCCGATGGAATAAAACTTTTCTTCAAGGAGGAATTCATGCCAAATACCGCGGATAAATTTCTTTATATCCTTGGTCCGTCACTTACCATGCTCGTTGCCCTTCTTACAAGTGCAATTATACCATGGGGACCGGGAGTTACGGTAAAGGGCGTTCACTACTATTTCCAGGTAGCCGATATTAATATAGGTGTTCTCTACTCATTTGCAGTTGTTGCAATCGGTGTTTACGGGATAATGATAGGCGGCTGGGCTTCAAACAACAAATTCTCACTTCTTGGTGCTATAAGAGCTTCCTCGCAGATGATAAGCTACGAGCTCAGCATGGGCTTGTCGATAATTGCAATTGTAATGCTCACAGGTTCACTCAGCCTGAGGGATATTGTGGAACACCAGCACGGATTCAGCTGGAACATCTGGTATCAGCCGCTGGGCTTCATGATCTTCCTCGTATGTGCCTTTGCAGAGTGCAACCGTTCACCGTTCGATCTTCCGGAATGTGAAACAGAACTTGTTGGAGGATACCATACTGAATACAGCAGTATGAAGCTTGGCTTCTATCTCTTTGCAGAATATATAAACATGTTCATTTCATCTGCAATGATCTCCACTCTATATTTCGGCGGGTATAATTTCCCGTTTATGGACAGTCCTCATCTTTCCGTAAATGCTGTCGGAATTATCGGAACAGCTGTGTTGTTTCTGAAGATCAGTTTTTTCGGATTCGTTTATATGTGGGTCAGGTGGACGCTTCCCCGCTTCAGGTACGACCAGCTTATGAACCTTGGATGGAAGAAGCTTATTCCGATTGCAATAGTCAATATGCTTGTTACCGGATTTGTAATAATGCTTTTTAAATAAATATTTTGATTATCGACCGCTTATGTCAATGCTGACAAACAGATCTAAAGTTGTATCCAGGAAGAAGATGTCTTTTTCGGAGCGTCTTTATATACCAGGTATCATAAGCGGCATGTATATTACTATCAGGCATTTTTTTCAGAAGAAGACAACTATAAAATATCCCGAGGTGAAAAGGGATTTCTCGGAGATATACCGGGGCTGGCACGTACTGAAGAGAGATGATGAAGGTAGGGAAAGGTGCACTGCATGTGGATTATGTGCAGTTGCCTGCCCGGCGGAAGCAATTACTATGGTAGCGGAGGAACGAAAGCCAGGTGAGGAACATCTCTACCGCGAAGAGAAATACGCAAAAACATATGAGATCAATATGCTCCGCTGCATTTTCTGCGGACTCTGTGAGGAGGCATGTCCGAAAGAGGCTATTTTTCTTACTAAAAGGACTGTCAATTCTGAATTTTCAAGGGACAAGTTCATATATGGCAAGGATCTTCTTCTTGAGCCGGAAGAGGTGAGCAAAAGAATAGATGTTTCAAAACGACAGACAAAAGAGGTTGCTGAATTCAAAAAAGATAGACAACAGAGGCATAATAAATAGAATGAAATAATTTTAATTATGAAAAGATATATCGACCAGACATCCAGACTAAAAGACCCTAAGACCAGATAAGAATGTTTACCAGGTACCTTTTTTTCCTTTTTTCACTCGTAGCCGTATTTGCCTCGGTAATGGTTCTGCTTTCAAGGAAGCCGATACACAGTGTACTTTATCTTACCCTGGCCTTTCTCTCGATTGCAGGTCACTTCATCCTTCTTAACGCGCAGTTCATTGCAATAGTAAATGTTATTGTATATGCGGGCGCCATAATGGTTCTTTTCCTGTTTACCGTTATGCTTCTTAACCTGAATATCCAGGCGGAGCTTAATAAGCCGTTTCTGATAAATCTTTCAGCAATAATAACGGGAGGATTGTTCTTCCTTACAATTACCGGAGCACTCAGAGGAATGGATATATCCGGCGGAAATCATGAAATTACCCAGATCGGGCTTGTGAAGAATCTCGGGCAGGTGCTTTTCAGCGATTTCAGGCTTCCTTTCGAAGTCTCCTCTGTGCTTTTCCTTTCGGCGATGGTTGGCTCCGTCATGCTGGGTAAAAAAACAGGAGATTAATTTTGATAGTTATGCAGAATGTTTCCAATACAATAACAATGATCCCGATGCAGTATTACCTGCTGCTATGCACCCTGCTTTTCACTATCGGGCTTGTAGGAGTTCTTGTCAAGCGAAATGCGCTGGTGATCTTCATGAGCATTGAGCTTATGCTAAACTCAGTTAACCTCCTGCTCGTGGCATTTTCGGTCTACCATAACGATCCTGCCGGACAGATTTTCGTATTTTTTGTTATGGTCGTTGCCGCTGCCGAAATTGCGGTCGGCCTGGCAATTCTTGTTATGGTTTACAGGCATACACACAGTATCGATATAAATTTCCTTAACAAGCTAAAATGGTAATTTATTCCGGGATAAGATGATAAAACTGTCGTGGCTCATACCGCTCCTGCCCCTTGCCGGCTTCTTTGTGACCGGACTTGCCTATAAACGGATATCCGTAAAGATAAGCGGCTGGATAGCAAGCCTTGCAGTCCTCTCCTCATTCCTGCTTTCGCTTATAATTTTCATCGGTTTCCTTAATGGCTCTGCCCCGGTAACCATCAACCTATTTGAATGGATTAGCGCCGGAAGAGTTTCTTTCCCGGCTGAATTTCTTGTTGACAGATTATCCGTATTCATGCTTCTTATTATAACTGGTGTCGGATTCCTTATACATGTGTACTCAATCGGATATATGAATGGTGAAGAAGGCTATAACAGGTTCTTCGCATTTATGAACCTGTTTGTCTTCTTTATGATAATCCTTGTTCTGGGGGGAAGTTACCTGATAATGTTCATAGGCTGGGAGGGAGTGGGCTTATGCAGCTATCTGCTCATTGGATTCTGGTATAAAGACCAGGAGAACAATAATGCAGCAAAAAAGGCATTCATAATGAACCGTATCGGCGACCTGGGATTCCTTCTCGGCATGTTTCTTATTTTCACGACATTCGGAAGTCTCAGCTTCGCGACTGTCTTCCAGGGTGCTGCAGGGTTAACGAAAGGAGGTGCATCTGTCACAATAATAGCTTTCCTGCTCTTTATTGGTGCAAGCGGGAAAAGCGCCCAGATACCACTGATGACATGGCTCCCCGATGCCATGGCGGGCCCTACTCCTGTTTCTGCCCTGATACATGCAGCAACAATGGTCACTGCCGGAGTTTATATGGTTGCAAGATCAAGCATTATTTACGCCCTCTCTCCTGCTGCAATGATCTTTGTTGCAACTATAGGGATAGTAACTGCTCTTTTTGCTGCAGTTGTTGCCCTTTTCCAGAATGATATTAAAAAGGTACTTGCCTACTCAACTATTAGCCAGCTTGGACTTATGTTCCTCGGGCTCGCATCTGGTGCTTTCGCAGCCTCAATGTTTCATCTTATGACACATGCCTTCTTCAAGGCATTGCTGTTCCTTGCTGCGGGAAGTATCATTCACTCTCTTGGGGGTGAACAGGATCTGAGAAATATGGGAGGACTTAAAAAATCGATGCCGTACACCTGCATAATCTTTCTGGTTGCGGCACTTTCAATCTCCGGAATACCTCCCTTTGCAGGCTTTTTCTCGAAGGATGAGATACTTGCGTCCCTGTTTTACTGGGATCCTCTTTTATGGATACTCGGCCTTCTGGTGTCCATATTTACGGCCTTCTACACATTCAGGATATTCTATCTTTCCTTTAGCGGAACCTACAGGGGTCAGAAACCCGGATCCCGGAAAATTCATGAATCACCATGGCTAATGTTAATCCCGCTTCTCATACTTGCCCTTCTGGCACTTACCAGTGGTCTTATCGGTCTGCCTGAGGGAATTGGAATTAACAGGATCGACAGCTTCTTTGAACCTGTCTTTAAAAATTCATCTGCCCTGATTACAAAAAGCATTGAACACGGGTCTGCCCTGAACATGGCACTCATGGCTGCAACACTCGCGTTTGTTGGTCTCTCAATCTTTTCAGCATGGTACCTCTTTGTACGTGTAAAAAAGGTCCCCCCTGGTGAACTGGAGGGCAGAACTGGTATAGAGAAAGTTGTTGAGGATAAGTTTTATATCGATGAATTATACGGGGCCATATTCACTGAACCGCTACTGAAGCTCTCATCCTTCTTCCACGATACAATTGATCTTAAAATAATCGACAGGTTTGTCGAATGGTTGGGGAGTATCGTATTATGGGCCGGGGAGAGAATAAGACTCCTGCAGACCGGTAATGTGGGTTTTTACCTCTTTGCAATGGCTGCAAGCATACTCGCAATTTTGTTTTTTAGCATCTATTTCTAAACCGATTTTTATAACAATGATAACAGGGCTCTTAATACTTCTTCCAATTGCCGGATCCGCACTTGTAATGTTCTCCACAAGGGAGAAAACTATCAGGCGCAACGCCCTCATCATTTCATTGGCTGAATTGATCCTTGCAATTATTGCTGCATGTGGATTTAAGAGCGATGGTGCAGCAGGTAATGTTTTTTCATTCCAGTGGATAAAGGAGATGAATATTCAGTTTATGTTCGGTATGGATGGACTGAGTCTCCTTTTGGTTCTTCTTACTGCATTCCTCATTCCTGTAATAATTATTGCTTCGTACTCCTGCTCATCGCGCAGGGTAAATATCTTTTTTGGGTTGATCCTTTTGGCTGAGGGAGCTCTTGTCGGGGTTTTCACCTCACTCAATGGCATTGTCTTCTATATTTCCTGGGAATTTGCACTTATCCCGGTCTATTTTGTTCTGGCCCTCTGGGGAGGTGAGAACCGTATTAAGATTACCTTTAAATTCCTGATATATACCCTTACAGGAAGTCTCATTATGCTTTCTGCGCTTATCTATCTTTATTATCAGACACCGGACCCTCATTCATTCAGTTTTGCTTCACTATATAATGCTGCAACAACAAAGGAGAGTCAGACCTGGATATTCATTGCCTTCTTCCTCGCTTTTGCGATCAAGATCCCTGTTGTCCCATTTCACACATGGCAGCCCGATACTTATACTACAGCTCCTCCTGCCGGGAGCATGATACTTGCCGGCATAATGCTCAAGATGGGGATATACGGTATTATCAGACTCCTGATCCCAATATGTCCGCTTGCATTTCCTGTTCTGGGTACGCCCGTTATCATACTTGTGACAGCCGGAATTGTATATGCTTCGGTAATTGCAATAAAACAGGACGACCTGAAGAGATTCATAGCCTATGTCTCCATAGCTCATGTCGGACTCATAACAGCCGCAGTTATGTCTTTGAACAGCAAGGCAGTTAACGGTGCTGTTTTCCAGATGCTTGCACACGGAATAAATGTTGTTGCCCTCTTTATTATTGTCGATATAATAGAAGTAAGGAATAAAAGCCGTAAGATAAGTGAACTGGGAGGTATAGCCGGTACAATGCCTTCTCTGGCTATATTTTTCATGATAATAATCCTTGGGTCTGTTGCACTTCCGCTTACAAGCGGGTTTGTCGGGGAATTTCTGATGCTTATCGGTTTGTTCAGTTACAGCCCGTGGATCGCCGGAGTTGCAGGGCTTACAATAATACTCAGCTCTGTTTATATGCTCTGGATGTACCAGAGGGTAATGCTCGGGAAAATAAGGGAAGGGCTTCCTGCAACTCAACCGCCTTTGTTCAGAAGCGACCTTTTTGCAATCGTACCACTTGTTATTGTCATCTTCCTCCTGGGCTGCTATCCGACCCCAATGCTGAAGATTGCCGGACCTGCAATAGATACAATTCTCAGAACAATAAATATTTTACCAAACTGACCCTTTCCCGATGTATGCATTAATATCAACAGTAGTTCTTGGAATAATTACCATGTTTCTCGGGATCCGGGAGATGAAGAAATGGCTTATTCCGGCTATAATAACAGGATTGATTTCTGCATTCGGCCTGAACCTCATTGAATGGAACCACAACGTTCATTATTACAGTGAGATGATGATCGTCGACAATTTTTCTGTTGCTTTCAATGCTGTTCTGATCTTTACAACCCTGCTTGTCTTCATTTTTGCACACGATTATTACAGGAGTGTCGAGAGGCCTCTCGAAGATATTTATTCTCTTATGCTGTTTGCACTTTCAGGTGCTGTTGTAATGACCTCATTTTCAAATATTGCTATGCTTTTTATCGGCATAGAGATACTTTCCATATCCATGTACATTCTTGCAGGAAGCAAGAAATTTGATTTAGCCTCGAATGAAGCAGCAATGAAATACTTTCTGACCGGCTCCTTCGCCACTTGTTTTCTCCTTTTCGGGATCGCTCTCGTTTACGGAGCCACGGCGTCATTCGATCTTGGTCGTATAGCTGAATTCACAAAAATAAATGCTTCAACACTTCCTCCTTATTTTAAGATAGGAATGATTCTTATTATGATCGGACTATCCTTTAAACTTGCTGTTGCCCCTTTCCATTTCTGGGCTCCGGATGTTTACCACGGTTCGCCAACCCTGATAACTGCCTATATGTCGACTGTAGTCAAGATCGCAGGCATCGCCGCATTCTACAGGCTTTTCATTACCTGCTTCCATAATGTTGAAGGCTTATGGAGCAATACACTGGTAATTTTTGCGGCAGCGACAATTATAGTCGGAAACCTGGCAGGAATCTTTCAGAATAATATGAAAAGAATGCTTGCTTACTCAAGTATATCTCATGCAGGCTATATGCTGCTTGGCATCATTTCGACAAATAGCATGTCGGCAGGGGCGCTCCTTCTTTACGCTACATCATATTCCATAGTGACAATTGCAGCTTTCGGTATTATTATACTTGTCAGGGAGATGAGACATAACGATGATATTGAGACTTTTAACGGGCTCGCTAAAACAAATCCCTATATGGCTTTCACTTTGACAATTGCATTGCTGTCGCTTACCGGGATTCCTCCTCTTGCCGGTTTTACAGCAAAATATTATATTTTCTCGGCCACGATGAAAGATGGGCATATATGGCTTGTGGTTCTTGCACTTCTGGGATCTGCCGTGAGTGCGGTATATTATTTCAGGCCCATCATTGCAATGTATATGAAAGATGGAAGCTGGCCTGCTGTACCTGTTACCACAACATACAGCGTCCAGCTTGTTGCCATAACTATTCTTACTCTTATCATCGGGCTGATGCCCGGACTGCTTCTTGTGATCTGAATGATTTACCCCTACCTGAACCGCAGACCGATTTATCGGGATGAGCCCGACGAACTCAATCTTTATTCAGGGAGAGGGGGAAAGAGGAGGTGATGTTTCTCATTTCTTCATAACCACATCTTTACCAGCCTCGTACAACTCTTTACTTATTTCCCTGAGCTTTTCAGCGGGCATCTTCATTATCTTCCTGTCGTAGGTCATCAGACCATTGATCTCTATCTCACAATCTGTTGTCTGTGTATAAACAGCTGCAGATAGTCCGCGGCTTATAAAAGGAAGCATCATTCTGAGATACCCGCAATAGGTCCTGTAGAGTGTATCGGCATTGGGGAATGTTCTGTATCCCCAGTTATCTTTATTAAGCCATGTATGATTTTCAACCGGAAGCCCAAGTCCCCCAAATTCGCCAAGCACGATAGCCTGTTTTGAACCGAAAAGTTCCGGTCTCGGCATTACAGGCTCAGGATAGTTATGCAGGTCGAGGATATGCCCTGTATCGTGAAAGCTGCCTCCGCTTGCGCTGTTAACTAGTCGCGAAGGATCCTTCGCCATGGTCCAGGCTGTGATCTCGGCTGTTTTGAACTGTCCCCAGCCTTCATTGAATGGTATCCATACGACTATTGAAGGAAAGTTATAGAGGTAGTCAATTATGGCGTTCCACTCTGTCCTGTATATCTTTTCAGAAGCTTCGCTCCTTGTTTTATCAGGGTCCCCTTCCATTCCCGGCCTGTCAATCCAGCGGCCGCCTCCCAGATCGCCGCTTGGCATATCCTGCCATACCAGCATTCCAAGCTTGTCGCAATCGTAGTACCATCTTGCGGGTTCAACCTTTACATGTTTTCTTATCATGTTGAATCCCATCTCTTTTGTCTTAATGATATCATAGGCAAGAGCTTCGTCAGTCGGAGCAGTATACAGACCATCGGGCCACCATCCCTGGTCGAGCGGACCATACTGGAAAACGAATTTATTATTCAGAAGTATCCGCAGTACACCTTTTTCATCGGGAGCTATTGATATCTTCCTCATCCCGAAATAGCCTTTTACCTCATCTATGGTTTTCCCCTTCCTTGTCACGGCGATCTTAAGATCATAGAGGAACGGACCGTCAGGCGACCACAATTTAGGATCCGCAACAGGGAGCAGGATTCCTGTTCCCGGATCAGACTCCTTTTCAGATACCTTTGTGGTCCCATCCCATGCCGAAACTTTGATCTTATCACCGGGCTGAATGCCCTCAACAACAACCTTCACAGTTAATTGCTGCCTGTCGATATCAGGGACTTGCCTGAAGGATGAAATATATGTTTTGGGAACCGCCTCCAGCCAGACACTTCTCCATATCCCGGTAACAGAAGTGTACCATATGCTGTTTGGCTTAAGAACCTGTTTACCTCTCGGTTGGGGGCCCTTATCGGTTGGATCTGTGACTTTTACCTCGATAATATTCTGGTCGCGGTCATTTAATGCTGCCGTTATATCAGCTGTAAAAGGATCGTAACCTCCTTTATGCCTGACGACTTTTATTCCGTTTACGGTAACATCGGCTTCCCAGTCAACAGCATCAAAATGGAGAAGTACATTCTTGCCTCTGAAAGTTGACGGAAGTGCAAACTTTGTCCTGTACCACAGAACCTTATCAGGGCCCACATCTTTCCCCACTCCTGAAAGGGCTGACTCTACGGGGAAAGGGACGAGAATTTTTCCGTCGGGCTTAACAGGCATAGCTTCTGCTGCTCCTGTAATTGAATAATCCCATAAGCCGTTAAGGCTCTTCCATTCGCTTCTCACCATCTGCGGTCTCGGATACTCAGGGAGAACATTTGCCGGGTCAACTTTTGCGGCCCAGTCTGTCCTTATCTTGCCTCCGGCTATTTTCCAGCCCTGATCCTGTGCTCTGAGATAGCCTGAAAGCGCAATTATGATCAAAGCAAGAGTTGCAATATTTCTTTTCATTTATCTGAATTAGTTTGGTTATACTGTAAATTGTTCCATGATTTTCTTATAGCTCGTATCCACCCCGGGGATGCATCTGCAATTATAATCACCAGGCAAATCATAATCAATGCCGTAAGTACAAGGTTTATGATCCCCGGAACTCTCGTAGACCCAGCCATTGCCTGAGCAAGGTAAATGTTTTTTATATTAAGGAATCCGGCTGTAAGAGTTGTCACACCCACGAATATCATCGGAATTATAGTCACCCAGGCATATCTGACCCTTCCCCTGTTTATGATGAATGATGTTCCTATTGCCAGGGCTATGCATGCAAGAAGCTGGTTTGCTGTTCCAAACATAGGCCAGATAGTTGAGACAGTTCCGGTATATATAAAATATCCCCATGCAAAAACCAGCATTCCGCTTGTTAAAAGGTTACCGGGCAGCCAGTTTGTCTTTTGAAAAGGTTTCCAGACTTTCCCTATTGTGTCCTGTAGTATGAACCTGCCAATTCTTGTGCCGGCGTCTATTGTCGTAAGGATAAAAAGAGCCTCAAACATAATGGCAAAATGATACCAGTATGACATCAGGCTTTTCATACCCGGAATTGATGAAAAGATATATGCCATACCTACTCCGAGTGAAACCGCTCCTCCCGTCCTGCCGGCAATCTTCTCTCCCACCTCCGATGAGAGTTGTGCAAAATTCGACTGGGTATATCCCATATCATGAAGCTGAGGCAGGATGGCCTGGAACTTTTCCACCGGCACATTTATCTGAAAATAATCGAGTGGAAGAAGGCTGCATGCTGCAATAAGTGCAAGGATGCTTACAACACCCTCTACAAGCATAGAGCCGACGCTTATGAATTTTATTTCAGACTCCTTCATAACCATCTTAGGAGTTGTTCCCGAACTTACCAGGGAATGGAATCCGGATATTGCTCCGCAGGCAATGGTTATAAAAAGGTACGGAAAAAGCTTCCCCGGTATAATCGGACCGCCACCTTTATCGAATGAGGTGAAGGCTGGCATTTTTATCTCCGGGGCAACAATTATTACGCCTATTGCCAGTAGTGCAATAATGGAGACCTTCATTATTGAGCTAAGGTAATCCCGGGGTGACAGAAGCAGCCAGACAGGCAACACAGATGCAAAAAATCCATAACCCGCAATTAATAGAGTGAGTGTCTTATGATCGAATGTGAACCATCCTGCAAAGTGAGATCCGGGAACTGCCTTTCCGAGCACGACAGCAAAGATCATCATAATAACACCAAAAACAGTTGCTTCAGCTATCTTTCCTTTTCTTACCTTAAACATCCATACACCCATTATCAGTGCAATCGGGATTGTTGATGCTATCGTAAAGGTACCCCACGAGCTTTCTGAAAGGGCATTTACAACGACAAGACCGAGTCCTGCAAGTGCAACTATAATTATTACAATGATTGCAAATGAGGTAGCTGTACCGCTTAGCTTTCCTACCTCTGCCTTAGCAATTGCAGCAAGCGATTTCCCGTCATGCTGAACAGAAGCCGTAAGGATGACAAAGTCGTGAACGGCTCCGGCCATAACTGCACCTATAAGCATCCATAAAAATCCCGGGAAAAAGCCAAATTGTGCTGCAAGAACTGGTCCAACGAGAGGCCCTGCCCCTGCAATTGCTGCAAAATGATGTCCGAAAAGGACCCACTTGTTCATCGGATAGTAGTTCTGCCCGTCATAAAGCCGGTATGCCGGAGTTTCGGCAAGATCATTCCTGGTCGCCACCTTTGCGGCAACAAAGCTGAAATAGAACCTGTAAGCAAGGGCAAATACGACAATGGCTCCTATTACAAAAGGCATTGCATTCATATAACAAGTTTTCGCGGGTCAGTTCTTACCAACAAAATTAGCATTTCCGCGAACCTGCACAAATCAGAATACAGGGGAGAAGCGATATAACCCTGAAAGGGTGATATTATTTTAGAATAATATCCCGTACTTAATTGCGCCGGAACTGAAATGATATAGATAACCCGGCCTGCAATTCCGGCGCAATTCTTATTTTAGGTTCTCAAGCTATAATAATGCCACCCCCTCCCGGGGGTTAAATCAACAGTCATTATATTCGGGTTCCCATTATGTCTCAGAAGCCCGAATTGGCAAACAGATACCGATTTGTTTTTCGATGCCCCGCCGGAGCGAGCCAGCCAGGTAGTGGAGAGCCAGCCGGGGAAATTCAAGCCAGGCAGGAGAGAGACAACCGGGGAATGGCGAGACAACCAGGGAGAAGCGAGATAGCCCGGGAATGGCGAGATAGCCAGGGGAGGCGGGCCAACCCTGAAAGGGTGATATTATTATAGAATAATATCCCGTACTTAATTGCGCCGGAACTGAAATGATATAGATGACCCGGCCTGCAATTCCGGCGCAATTCTTATTTTAGGTTCTCAAGCT
>JBBIIS010000044.1:15262-19464 GCA_037446375.1 Bacteroidota bacterium
GCGATAGCTCGAATTTGCGGCGGGGACCGTCTTGGCCGGGTGGGGCTGCTCGACGGGCGGCGGCGTCGGCTCTGCCACGATTTTCGCGGGGGTCTCCTTGATCCCGGACAAACAGCACACCAATTGGAAAAAGTGATACCATGAAATTTGAACAAATAATAACTTAAATTAATATCTTCGAACATCGGAAACAACAACAGAGAGAAACTGTATATGAAAACCGGATTCTTAAAGATATTTATCATACTTGTCTTAATACCAACATTAAGAGGTTACTCACAGCCACTGGTACAATCGCTGCAAAAAGACCAGGTCATTGATACCATAAGATGCACCGAACAGAAGGGCCAGAGCTATGCCCTTTACCTGCCGGCTCAGTACGATAATGGGAAGCAATGGCCTGTTATTATGATATTTGATCCATCCGCAAGAGGCAAAATTGCAGTCGAGCTCTTCAGGGAGGCGGGAAGTAAATACGGGTATATTCTTGCCTGCTCAAATAATTCAAGGAACGGACCTGTATCAGTTAACCTGACAGCCGCCTGGGCAGTTCTCCAGGATCTGGATAAAAGATTCCATATAGACCAGAAACGGATATTTGTAGCTGGTTTCTCAGGAGGATCGAGGTTTGCAATGACCCTTGCCACATCGGAGAAAATCATTGCCGGTGTAATAGGATGTGGCGCCGGCCTTCCGAATGATCAGCTTATGTACCCTTCCCCAGGGTCTGATTTTCTGTACTATGGTCTCGTCGGTACAAGGGATATGAATTATCCTGAGATGCTCGAACTTATTCCTTTCCTGCAGAATCAGACCAAAGTTGTTGCATTTGTAAGATCATTCGAGGGTGGACATCAATGGCCTGAATCCGCACTTTTAACAGACGCTGTTGAATGGATCACCTACCAGTCGATGAAGAAGAAAACTGTTGCCTCAGATAATGCACTTACCACGGCTATTTGGAACAAGACCAAAGTACTGATAAACATAAGCCTTAATGAAGGTGCCATTGCAGGCGCTGTTCAGTACATGAGGTTTGCCGTCAGAGATTTCGAAGGGACGCCATTTGCTGAAGAAATTACAAAGCGGCTGTCCGGATCAGAGAATTCATCCGAGTACCGGAATGCTTTGAAGGATTGGAACATAATTGCAAAGAACGAGCAGGAAAGGAAAGAGAAATATTTCAGCTATCTGAATGAGCTCTCCTACTCAGGCGCCTTCCCCGATAGCGCTGCAAACTGGTGGAACAGGGAGGCGTCCTCGCTGGTCAGGTTACGCGATAAGGGGAACCTTTCCAACAGCCGGATGGCATCGAGAGTCCTGAATTTCATCTCTATACTATGTTCGGAACAGGGCACTTCATTTTACAGAAAAAAGGCATATTCACAGTCAACTGTGTTATTTCGTATCTGTACAATTTCAGACAGTGAGAACCCCCTGAACTATTATAATCTCGCAAGATCTCTGGCTGCAAACGGGAAATTGAAGGAGTCTCTTGATGCTCTTACTGCGGCAGTATCTCATGGATCAATATCACGAAAAACAGTTGAGTCTGATCCGGTTTTCGAAAAGGTAAGGGGCGATCAGAGGTACAAGCCACTTTTAACTAAAATGAAATAGAGTTCAGGAGAGGTCATTCCCTCCTCTTAATCCTCATCTCTGCAGGCTTATCGACCGTTATAGGTACACTCTCCTCAATCGTTATTGTTGTATCAAGCTGAAGAGCTTTTACGTCGGGTGTGGTGAGCCGTCTTGACAGATTATGAATAGTGAGTATAAGATTGTCCATGCTCGAAAGAGGGTTATCGCGCGGCATCACCCTGTCGATAAGAATAAACTTGAAGTCTCCCGGCAGATTATGTTTTTTAAGCGAGTCGTAGCTGCTTTCAATCTTAAACTCCCCGGCATTGACCATATCTTCAAGAACTTCCGAGAAATACAGATCAATTCTTGGCTCAACCTTGAAGCCTATATTGAAATCTATCCTTATAAGGATGCCGGGTATAATCTGGGTTACTTTATAATCAAAGCTGAAAGGATCTGTAACCATGTTGATATGCAGCAACCAGTATGTACTCGCCCTCTTTGGCTGCTTCTTCAGAATTGAATAAATGACTTTCGACTCAACCTGGTCTGGCCTGTTTGCATGAATAATATATACCAGGTTAGTGGCTGTGATCGGAACCGATTCATCCCTGGCAAGATCTTTTATGACATCAACATAATCGTCAAGATTTGAAAATGTGATATACCTGTTCTTGATCTTCCTTCCAAAATACCATCCTATCATCACAATGAAATAGACAAAGGCAAGAAGAAGGGTGAACCAGCCTCCATATACAAACTTATGCAGATTTGCAACGAGAAAGCTTCCCTCAATTGTAAGGTAGACAAGCAGCATTATCATCACTAGTCTGTGATTCAACCCTTTCTGATACATATAATAGGAAAGCAGAAGGGTTGTCATTATCATCGTTATTGTAATAGCCAGTCCATATGCTGCCTCCATATTTGTCGATTTCTGGAAGAAGATCACAACAAGGCTGCATGCTATCCAAAGAAGCCAGTTGACAAATGGCAGGTACACCTGTCCTTTTACCAAAGTGGGATGAAGTACGCGGATCTTAGGCCAGAAGTTAAGTGAAACAGCTTCGCTTATAAGAGTATAGGAACCGCTTATAAGAGCCTGGCTGGCTATGATGGCTGCTGCAGTTGCAATAAGTACTCCGGGTATCAGAAACCATTTAGGCATAACCACGAAGAAGAGATTGATGTCTGAGTGTGCAGGATGGTTAAGAAGCACCCATGCTCCCTGCCCGAAGTAATTCAGAAGAAGTGTAACCTTGACAAATATCCAGGAGACGCGGATATTCTTCTTCCCGCAATGGCCAAGATCTGAATAGAGTGCTTCCGCACCTGTAGTACACAGGAATACTGCCCCAAGAAGTATAAATCCTTTTGGATATTCTGAAAGGAATTGGAAGGCATAGGCCGGATTTATTGCCTTAAGTATCCCAGGGAAGAGAACAAGCTGGGAAAGGCCAAGAATTGCAAGCATCGAGAACCAGATCACCATAATAGGCCCAAATGACCTGCCAACAAAGTTCGTCCCGAATTGCTGTATAAAAAAGAGCAATCCAAATATAAACAGCACGATAGGGACCACTGGAATTTTTTCATAAACAAGGTTAAGACCTTCTATGGCTGATGTAACTGTAATTGATGGAGTTATAACTCCATCCGCAAGAAGTGCGGCAGCGCCGATCATAGTAAGGATCGCAGCCCATGAGGATTTTTTTCTCATAAGGGCGAAAAGTGCGAAAATGCCCCCTTCCCCATTATTGTCGGCCCTCAGGGTAATGAGAATATATTTTATTGTTGTCTGCAGCGTAAGGGTCCAGAAAATACACGATAACCCTCCGAAAATAAGCAGGTTGTCATCTGGCCTGACCCCCCCGTGAATAATGGCATTCATGGTATAGAGAGGGCTTGTACCCAGATCTCCATATACCACCCCCAGAGTTATGATCGCTCCAGCGAGAGAGAGTTTTTTAATGTCAAGATGCTTTTCTGAACCGTTCATTATCAGGCGTTTATTTAGAACAAAGTTCTTCACAAAGCCCGCAAAGTTAATAATTTATAACAATAAATGTATCTTTGACAGCCTAACGTTATCCTCATTCAGATGAATTTCAAGGCAAGAGCAAAGGCTTTTTATAAGAACATTGTTTTCAGAATGTCGGCCAGCAATAATCCCATTTTTATCACCTTCTACCGACATTTTTATAAACCCGGCAAGGGTTCCATAGATGAGTTGACAAGTATATACTCAGCCGGTAAGGAGAGAGTTACGGTCGTTCAGATAGGGGCCAACGACGGCATAAATAACGATCCGATTCATAAGTTTATAAAAAGGGACCACTGGCAGGGGGTTCTTCTTGAACCACAGAGATTTGTTTTCGAAAAATATCTTAAGCCGCTGTACAGTAAAACCGAAGGAATTGTGGTCCTCAATGCGGCTCTTGATGTAAAGGATGGACAAAAGCCGATATATAAGGTGGCTGTTTCAGAATCGAGGTGGGCTACAGGTCTCTCAAGCTTTAATAAGAGCGTTCTTGAAGCTGCAGTTCAGTCGGGCTATATCGAAAAAGAGGCAATCAAGGAGGGTGCTGATCTTCCTGAAAACAAGGAGAAGTATATCA
>JBBIIS010000045.1:0-19101 GCA_037446375.1 Bacteroidota bacterium
TATATTTAAACTTTTGCCTAAGCAGGTCCACTCTCCATTCTGCTTGTACCAGAACGAGCCGGTCTGAGAATAGAAATACTCAAGCTTCTGACCTTCACTCACAACAGCCTGTGGATATTTCCTCACCTCATTTGCAGATTTATCGAAATAGCTTATGCCAAGTTCGGTAAGAATGAATAATGTATCATTCACAAAACTGACCCTGCAACGCTGAGGATAATCGGATTTTACGGGGAAAAAACTGTATTCGGGCCTGCCGTTAAGATTTATCCTGATTATACTTTCGTCACCTCCTGCCCAAACTTCATTACTTTCAGATGCTGTAACCGAATATAGTGGCTGGCTGAAATTCTTATCCGGGTAAGTTACCTGCCATCCGGAGGGATCGGCGGTAACATAGAAATATCCTGCAGCAGAAGCCACATAATACCTGCTTCCGGTGCCGCTGCAGATAAAGTTTATGCTCTGATCCTTTGCAAGGAGCCTCGCTTTATGCTCAGTTATGACAAATAGCCCACGGTTAGTCGATGCAAGTAAACCTGAAGGGGTTGAGATCAGTTGCCTGCATTTCTCCGATAATCCTTCTACTTTTTCGAAAAGGTAATCTATCGACCTTAGCTTGCTGATCTTTTTCTTCACAAATACCGGTTTCGCGCTTATTGCCTTTTTGGAACTATCCCCTTCATTATCCTGATCTTCAGGAACATATTTTTTCCCAAATATCCTTGAAAAAACACTTCGTCTGGTTTTCTTCCCCACTGGTACCTGAATCTGGTCTTCCGTAGCCGGAGGATTTACCTCTGATTGCTCCTGCTTAACAAGTACTTCTGTGTCGAGATAACGCCTGACCGAAGTAAGATAAAATACACCCTCGCTGGTGGCAACATAAAGTTCGTTATTATGCCAGAGAGGGTTTATAAGGTTACCTTTCAGTCCTGGATATACACTCAGGTTCGCTACAGGCAGCATCAGTTCAGCTCTTGTAAGTCCATACTGGTGTGAAAGCCATAATCCATTGTTATTATCAGAGCCAATTGCAAATATTTCATCATCAGGAAGCCCGTTGACATAATTTATGGTATACCTTATTTTTCCGCTTGACCTTTCAACAACAAGTGCACCTCCGTCGAGTGTTGAAAATGCGTACACGCTATCAGAGATAACAATCCCATCCGACATGGCATTATCCTTAAGATAGCCTTCATCCCTTATCTGGTAAGGGTAGAATTTTATTCCGTCAAAAAGTGATAATGAGCCGTCGCCCAGACCAAGAAGCACCATTTTCTTATCATATGGCAGGCCGAACATTATGTCAATATTTTCAAGAAGATAACCTGTAACGATCGGGAAAAGTGTATCCGCTTCAAGTCGATAAAGCCCTTTCGACATAACATTTATAAAGACATTCTTGGGTGTTACGAACATTCCGGTAAACGGTTTGCCCTCTTTTTCTCCAAGTCTCAGCATAAGCTTCCCTGTTTTAAGCTGGTGACTGATTATGCTGTGTTCACCGTAAAACCAAACGGTAGAATCAGTAAATACTATTTTTGAAATAACTCCGATCCTTGATGTGTCATGTCGCATCGAGACGAACTTATAGATTCCTTTTTCGTCCCGTTGCAGGTATCCATAGTCGTTATCACCGCCAACAAATACTTTTTTCTCCTGACTGTTATACTTTAGGGCATAGGGGACGATTGGCAACCTGATAATACCAAATGTATTTCCCGCGACCTGTCCGTCAAATGTAAGAATGCCCCTTATATTTGCGAACATCATGACATTGTTTTCATCCTGGCAGATAGCCCAGCTCTGATTTTCAATTTCAGCGCTCTCGCGGTAATGTGAAAGCAGGGGGCCGCCTTTCTGTGCAAACATAAGGCAGGATGAAAAGATCAATAATGCAAAGAAAGCAGGTCTTCTGTAAGCTGGCATTGATGTGAAATTTTCTTTTCCCTTTTAAGATGCTTAAAAATACAAGAAAATTTCAAAATAATCCGATCAATTCAGCATATAAATACCTGTAAGGCTCTTTATGGCCCTGTCGGAAAAAAAATCGGAAGCGGCAAATACCCTGAAAAGTCCTCCATCCTCATCAGGTCCGGTTCTTATCAGAAGGAACTCCTGCTGATCATTTCTGTTGAAGAGTTCAGAATATGAAAGGGTGCATCTGTAGCCATCCAGAGCTGAAAGGCAGACTATTCCGCTTTTCAGATTCTGACGGGTCGCGGGATAATATTTCTGCAAAAGATCTTTTAGAGGGGTTCCTGTAAAGGGAGAAGTGCTGTGGATGCCTTTCCCCCTTCCATAGAAGACTGTATTATAGGTGGTTTGATTATCGACAGACGGAGATAAGACAGCAAGTTTTTTGTCGCCCTCAAAAAGAGCAAAATCCTTTGCGAACATTGGAGACATGCCCCGTGTTACCTTAAAAGATCCCGGGAATGACTTCACAGTTATCCTTACCGGATTTGAGATATTCCTTTCTGTTATTAGGTCGGTTCCGGCGATTATCCTTGATTCAGCAGGAAGCGGCCACATATCCTTTGTTTTAGATGGTACTATCCTTGAAACTCCGGTGGCAATTAGAATCCTGTTCAGGTTACACGGATAATAAATCTCCCCCCAGCTAAAGACAACTTTATCGCCCTTATCGTTGATTATCTCAACATAGATGTCGATTATGGGATTGAACTCTTTTGCATTTGCCTTTTTAAGGACAACATTGTTAAGTATATCAAAGAGGGAGTAACCGTCGTACCGGTAAGCTCCTACAAATCTGTCTTTCCCGGTGCTGTCAAGAAGAGTCTCCTTGACAACTACAGAGTGTAGCTCAAGTTTTGAGAAATCGACTTTGCCGGGATTGCCGACCTCGCCATCAATATAGAGGTCAGTCAACCTTAATCTGAAGACAGGAGTATTATCGTAAAAATCATTGGTTGCATCTGTCGAGTCCGGCAGCCCGGGTGCTTTCATATTTCCTGCAATCGGAGATTTTTTCTCCTGGTTGCACGATGCGAAAAAAAACGCAATCAGAATGAGAAGGATAGTATTTTTCATTGATTGAGATTAACTGGCTATTATCTAAAAGTTATATGCAATAAATTTCATATCGGACATAAAAATATGGTTAATTGTATTATGAAATACAAACGGTTGTCATTTAAGCAAAAAACAGGTATGATAAGAGTATTGCAGCGGTGAATCCTGCGAGATCAGCCAGAAGCCCGCATCCTATTGCATAACGCGTATTTTTAATACCTACCGAGCCGAAGTAAACTGCAATGATATAGAAAGTAGTATCTGTTGTACCCTGCATGGTGCAGGAAAGTCGTCCCACGAATGAGTCTGGCCCGTATGTTTTCATTGCATCAATCATAAGTCCTCTTGCCCCGCTTCCGCTGAGAGGCTTCATAAATGCAACAGGAAGGGCTTTTGTAAAGTGAGTATCAATACCTAAAAACGCGAAAAACTTAGCAAAGCCTGCTATAATGAAATCCATTGCCCCCGAAGTCCGGAAGATACCTATTGCAACGAGGATTGCAACAAGAAAGGGAATGATCCTGATAGCGGTATTGAACCCCTCCTTTGCACCTTCAATAAATGCATCATATACATTTATCCTTTTTATCATTGCGAGGACAATAAAGCTTATAATTATGGCAATAAGGATAAAGTTGGCGGAAAGTGTTGATATCTGGGTAATCTGCTCTTTTGGAAGGGTGCTGAAATAATAGATCAGGCCGGCTATAAAGGCTGTAAGGCCTCCAAGATAAGCAAGGATGACCCTGTCGAAAAGATTGATCTTCTGAATTATTGCAACGCTTATCAATCCTGTCAGTGAAGCACAGAAAGTTGATATCAGAATCGGTAAAAAGATATCTGCAGGATTTGCGGCGCCAAGCTGCGCACGGTATACAATTATACTAACCGGAATTATCGTCAGCCCGGCGGCATTCAGGACAAGAAACATGATCTGAGCGTTTGAAGCTGTCTCCTTTTCCTGATTAACCTCCTGCAGCTCCTTCATCGCCTTCAGCCCCATGGGCGTGGCAGCGTTGTCAAGTCCGAGCATATTTGCTGCAATATTAAGCGTAATTGATCCGTACGCCGGATGTCCTTTAGGGAGCCCCGGAAAGATCCTCTGAAAGAAAGGCCCCATTATTCTGCCAAGAAGACTAATTACTCCTCCCTTCTCTCCAACTTTGAGCAGTCCCATCCATAATGTCAGTGCCCCGGTGAGTCCAAGTGAAACTTCAAAACCTGTCCTGGCATTTACAAATACAGAATTGACGAGGTCGTTGAATATTTGTGTATTACCTGCAAATATTAGCTGCCCGAGCGCAAAAATGAACCCAATTATAAAAAAACCAATCCAGATATAATTCAGAGCCATCCTCTATTTTAAAATGTCCGAAACACCAATTTCCATAACTTCATAAAGTTAAAAAAATATTAGTTTGCCTGTCGCTATTCTCTTCTACAATACACTTTTTGTAATTAGAACGTTTTTCGGTAAATTTGTACAAACAACCTGAATGTAATGGCAAAATACTCAAGAATAGATGTTATACTGAGAATCAGAGATACCGGTATTGTTCCGGTATTCTATCACAGGGATATTGAACTTTGCAAGGGAGTCATTAAATCGTGTTTCGAAGGCGGATTGAAGATATTTGAATTTACCAACCGCGGCGATTTTGCAAATGAACTTTTCAGCGAGCTCAATAAATGGGCTGAACGTGAGGTACCAGGCATGATTCTTGGTGCCGGATCGGTTATCGATGAGCCTACTGCCGCAATGTATATTCAGGGAGGGGCTAATTTCATAGTTTCACCTATCATGAACCCTGGAATGGCAAGGATATGCAACCGCAGAAAGCTCCTCTGGATACCGGGATGCGGATCACTGACAGAAATAAATCAGGCTGAAGAGCTTGGCGCTGAGATTGTAAAGATATTCCCGGGTCTTGCTGCCGGCGGACCTGATTTTATAAGAGCTGTAAAGGGTCCATGTCCCTGGACAAGCATAATGCCTACAGGAGGTGTTGAACCAACTCTTGAGAATATGGGTTTATGGTTCAGTGCAGGAGCAACCTGTGTCGGGATCGGATCCAATCTTTTCACAAAAGACCTTGTTCAGGGGAAAGACTGGAAGCGTCTTACAAAAAGAATCGCTGCCACAGCCAAAATGGCAAAAATGCTTAAAACAACCTGAGAAAGCCAGCGGCTGATGGCTCACAGGAAATAATCTCCCTACGAGCTACAAGCTTGTATCTCAACTACCCGGTGCCCTGTAAAGCTTAATATTTGAAATAAGCGGACAGGCCTTTGATTCTTCTATGTTTATTCTTATCTCCGAGGCTTTTACAACAGGAAACTTCCTGATTATCTTGTAGCCTATCGTTGTGCCCTCAACTACTTTTTTCCACTCTTTACCAACGAGCGCCCCGACTGAATATTTCTGTACCCTCTGTCCAAGCTTAATATATTCCTGTATAAGAATGCGGTTTACTTCTGTTTCCCTGCCGAGATTTATTGTTACTGATGCCGATTTAATTTTATCCGGTGTCGACCAATAGGTCTCAGGATCATCGTCAATAGCATTAGATGGTGAAAATTTCTTCCCTCTTATAGAAGAAGCCTCAGCCCTTTTGCCTTTTGAAAGTTCATTGGCAAATTCCCTGTCCCGCAGCTCTTTGAAGCCCAGAAGTGACTTTACATCATTCTCATTCAGCAATCCCTTTCTGTCGGGCGGTACATTCAGCAGAAGGTTACAGTTCCTCCCTACCGATGCATAATACAGCTCCATCAGTTTCTCCGGAGATTTTACCATGGTATCCTGCTTTTCATGATAGAACCAGCCCGGTCTGATCGAAACATCAACCTCGGCCGGCACCCAGTAATTCCCATCCGATTGGCCTTCTCCCAGAATTGAAGCAAAATCCCCTCCGGGATACATTTCATCCTTCTTCAGGAGCGACCAGTTTGTCGGACTTCCGAGTCCGCTTTCATTGCCTACCCATCTGACATCTGGGCCGGCATCGCTGAACATGACTGCACCAGGTTGCAGTTCCCTTACTATTTTGTGTGTATTGGTCCAGTCGTAGTATGTCTTATTATCTATCTTTCTTATCTCCCTGGCTCCTCCGTAATAGCCATCTCCACCATTGGCTCCATCGAACCAGACCTCAAAAATGTTCCCGTATTTTGTAAGAAGTTCACGAAGCTGGTTGCGATAGTAGGTAATGTATTCAGGGCTCGCATAGACAGAGCTGTTCCTATCCCATGGGGAGAGGTAGATACCCATCTTAAGCCCGTATTCTTTACATGCCTTTGCGAGATCGCCTACAACATCACCTTCTCCATTCTTCCACCTGGATTTTTTTACAGAATGAGATGTGTACTGTGAAGGCCAGAGGCAGAATCCGTCGTGATGCTTTGCCGTCAGTATGATGCCCTTCATTCCCGCCTCTTTTGCCACCCTCGCCCATTGCCTGCAATCGAGCTCAGTAGGATTGAATACTGTTTCCGCTTCATCTCCCAGGCCCCACTCCCTGTCGGTGAATGTATTTACCGTAAAATGAGCGAACATGTAGTATCCCATCTCATGCCATGCAGTCTGCCTTTCCGAAGGCAGCGGACCTATCGGATCAGGTGGCTTATTAGTGCTACATGCAGACAAGATCGAAAGAATTGCCAGTATTTGTATTAACTTCTTCATCTGAAAATTATTAATGAATTCATTTCTGTGGTACTCTGTGTATGTTCATTTTGTTACAAAGAGAGACACATAGGTTTCACAGAGAGACACAAAGCGAAAAATATTTGAGATTACTTTGACAGATTCTTAATCCTTATGTTCCTGAACTTGACAACAGATCCGTGGCCCAGGAATCCGATATGGCCTCTCTTATTCTTAAGTCCCGGATGATTATTATGATCCATTGTTCCATTATCACGTGGACCTGCGATATCACCATCGACAATAACTGTACCGTTAAGCGTTATCCTGATATGCGTCCCGGTTGCGACTACCTCCTCATAGTTCCACTCACCAAGCGGCTTAAGATAACCTCTGCGTGAAGGGATGACCCCATATACAGAACCATGGTACTGATATGGCTGAAGATTAGCATATACCGGAGCATTATCGTCGAGAATCTGCAGTTCCATCCCAACGTAGGCAGCATCTCCTTCGAGCGGTGCGCGAATCCCAAGTCCGTTGTTTGCTGCCGGGGTAAGCTGAAACTCAAACCTCCAGATGAAATCGCTGTATTCCTTTTCAGTATAAAGGTTACCTACCGTTCCTTTATCGGGCTTTACTACTATCATTCCATCCTCTGCCGCGTAAGCCTCCTTATCTCCTACCCAGTTATCGATGTTCCTCCCATTAAAAAGTGAAACGAATCCTTCAGCTTTTTCATCAGGAGTAAGGTTATACTCCTTCTCGTTTATTTCACGCACATAAATATCTCTGAAAGCCAGCTGATTACCATGTGCCTGCAGTTCGATTGCCCCTTTAGGGAAGATCGGGATTGAGCGATCCCAGTAGTTTTCAAGAACAACATTGTCAACAACCAAGATCCCGTTAAGCCAGACCGATACTTTTTCTCCTGTCATTACTATTCTGAAGGTGTTCCAGTCGTCTATCGGATTGTCAGCTACGACAAGCGGTTTACTCGGGTTTGTCAGATTATTATAAAGTCCGCCTGATCCCACCTGCGCTCCAACCTCTACACGGGAAGTATCCCAGATTTGAACCTGGGGTGAACCTCTCAGATATATCCCGCTGTCTCCTTTTTTAGTGATCTTCCAGTCGACAAACAACTCAAAATCCGAATAATCCTTAACTGAGCAGAGGTTATCTCCATTACCGCTGAACCATATACAACCATCCCTTACGCTCCAGTTCTCAGTCATCTTCTTATCTGCCTCAGCCTGTTTTCTGGCAAGTTCGGAGGCTTTCATTTTTGCTCTTGCAACAGGGTTTTCAACAAGGCCATGCCATCCGGTAAGGTTCTTACCGTTGAACATGGGGACAAAGCCCTCATCGGCTGGCATTGAGGCAATGTATTTGTTTAACAGTTCCCTGCTATATTCGCTTTCGGGTCCCTTCAGCATGGGAACAGCTCTTGTAAGTATCTGGCGGACAAGCGTTCCATACATTCCGGCTTTTGATCCTGAGGTTGGAAGAGCAATATACATAACCGCCTGAGCAGCAGCAGCACTGGTTGACGGTTCATCAAGATAGGTTGCAGTATAGAAAAGGGATGGATATGTTTTTATCTTCCCAAGCTCGTCTAATATCATGTTCTTTTTTTCTTCATCACGTGCAAAAGGCATAATCTTCCTGTACAGAAGAAGCCTTTGATCGTCTGTGACAGGAGCCGATTTCACCTGTTTCAAGTATCCGTCAAATGCCTGTGAACCATAGGTTTTATTCCCTGATGAACATATTGAATAAAGCGCTGAGGAGGCTGAATAATCCTTCCATGAATTCAGCGCTTTGAAGCAGGTGTTCCGCATCTCGGCAGATCCATTTTCGAATTCGTCAAGAACTGCAGTCAGCGCTTTTCTTCCTCCTGTCATGGCAAGAACAGGGATCAGCTTCTCATTTTGCTTTGCTGAAGCCATAGCAGTAAGAACTGATGCTGATCTATCTTCAGGATCAGTAATCTGATTTGCTGCATGTGCCAGTGCAATCTGGATATCTGCGATACCTGATGCATTGTCAGTCTTTAAAAGCAGCCCGATAAGCTTATCCTGATCTCCGGGTGAAGAGAGATCAGCAAGCGCCCTGAATGCAGAAGAGCGAACATTCTCATCCTCAAATGACGTATAAGGAAATACAATCTGGAAAAACGTTGCATCCCTGCTCCAGGCAAGAAGCTCGATAATGCTTTTTCGTCCGGGATTTGCAGCATCTTTTAATGCCGGCAGCAGAAGCGGCATCTTTTTGTTGTCGAGTACTGTCTTTAATGCAGATCTTGCTGCTTCCTGATCATCGTCACCAGTTGATTTCTCAAGGTAATTTATCAATGCCGGAATTGCATCCCGGCCTGAAATGTTTACAAGAGCGGAGGAAGCCTCCTTTCTGACATTAATGTCCTGATCCGAGAAGGAGGCAGTAATAAGCGGAACAGCCTGACCATCTTTCCGCATACCAAGATTCCTTATTATATCGGGTTTTGCTTCGGGCAGTGATTTTTGAAACAATTCCATCAGCTTCTTTGTGACAGACTTGTCAGGAAGTGTAAGTGAATACAACAATGCTGAATTCCTGTAGCTCCTGTCAGGACTATTAATGGCTTTAATAATGTCAGCCATTGCTTCAGTTCCGTAAAACGCTACTTTAATATTCAATGCTTCCGTTTTATACTGAATGCTGTTTCTGTCATTTGCTCCGGCAATCACAGTCTTGCAGACCTTGTCAAGAGATTTGAGATCACCTTTGTCGCCTGCGGCTCTTGCATAACTAAGAAATGCTTCGGTCGCCCCTGTATGCTCCCAGCCGTATTTAGCCCCCTTCGCCGCTCCTGACAGCACAGAATATGCCAGCGGGTCACCGCTCTTTGCAAGTGCATTGTAAGAAGCTGCAAGAATATTTTTATCAGCAGATGATGACCACGCAATAAATTCACTGACGGCCATATCCGATTTCATACCGGCAAGAATATTCATTACAGAAGCGGCGCATGGCAAATTTTTATCCTTCAGTGATTCAGACAATACCTGTTCAGCCAGTTTCCCTCCAACTGCTCCGATAACAGCAACTGCCGGCGCTGAAAGATCTTTATCAGTAAGGTAAACCTTCAGTGCCTCAACTGATTCATCGCCGCCTGTTAGCTGGAGCTGCTTCATAAAAAAATCCTTTACTGTATAATCACTTCTGTCAGCCACGTAGCCAAGACATATTTTCTCCCAGTTCATCTTTTCCTTTTTCATCCCTGGTTTTGAAACGAACCGTGAGAAGCTTGCCACTGCAAATCGTGCCCCGTTATCATTACCCGAGCCGACGGGTACTATCTGGTCGCATATCTGCCTGATGCCTGCGTCTCCCAGTGAGAGCATATCGTTCATTAGCTTGTCGGTATACACATTGTCATTAGATGGCATTTGGGCAAGCAGATCAGCCACCTTGGTTGCCAGAAGCCTGACATCCTGAGCCTTGCTTGTTCCAACTGCAAGAATAAGCAGGAATATAACCGGTATTATTTTAAAGTATTTCATTTTCTCATTGATTTTCAGTAAGTAATCAGATTGTCCAAGGGCCTCTCATTGGTTGATTAATAAGCCTGTTTGCCCCATCATCATCTATAAAGCTCTGTTTAACAGGGTCATACTTAAGATTACGCCCTAACCTGAGGGCAATTATTCCAAGATTTACAATTGTGCAGGAACGATGCCCGTTCTCTTCATTAAGTGCAAATTTTTTCCTTGTAAGCACCGATTCGGTAAATGTTGTCACCTGCGGCTGAGGGTCGGGCAGCGAGTTAATAAGTCTATCCATACCGGGGATATCAGATCTGAATCCCCTGTAAACTTTTCCATGCGTACCTTCTATATATGCAGCGTCTTTGTCGCGGTTTTCACCGTCGAGAATGATCTTGCATCCATCGGCATATGTATAAGTGATCCTTCTCCACAAGCCAACCGCATCATAGTGTTGCTGCGGTGCATCAATCTCAATAAAGACCGGACTTGTATTGTCCTTACCGAGCAAATACTGAACAGGATCGAGATAATGCTGACCCATATCACCCAATCCGCCGCCGTCATAATCCCAATAGCCTCTGAACTTGGCATGCACCCTTTCAGGGTTATATGGCTTGTACGGAGCCGGGCCAAGCCAGAAATCATAATCAAGCTCCTCGGGAACTGGCATCGGCTTAAGATTATAAAGGCCAGACCAGTAGAATTTCCAGTCGTATCCGGTTATGCCACTCACGGTAACCTTAAGCGGCCATCCCAGAACTCCGCTGTCTACAAGCTTTTTAAGAGGCTTAACTGTTGTACCCAGACCATAAAACTGATCCTTGAACCGGAACCATGTGTTAAGCCGGAACATTCTACCATGCCTGTTAACGGCCTCTACTACCTTTATGCCTTCGCCGATTGTCCTTGTCATAGGCTTTTCACACCATATATCCTTCCCTGCTTCGGCAGCCATCCTTGAAATTATTCCATGCCAGTGCGGTGGTGTGGCTATATGGACAACATCTATATCGGGACGGGCCAGAAGCTCCCTGAAGTCGTGGTAGCCTGTGACGCTGTTTCCACCAGCTGCCAGTGCATTCGCCAGGTGCTTCCTGTCAACATCACATGCAGCAATCAGCTTTGTCCCTTCATATTCAATATGCCCCATCCCCATTCCGCCGGTACCGATAATTCCTTTTGTCAGTTTGTCGCTTGGTGCAGTATAGCCCTGACCGCCCAGAACATGGCGGGGGATTATTGTGAAGGCAAGAGTGGCGGTAAGCGATTTTCTTATAAAATTGCGTCTGCCGGTCTTATTGTTTTTCATGATAGGTAAGTTATGTCAGTTAATATGCTGCAATTTGCATTTTTTGCAGCCAATATACAAGGTTTCGCATGTTCTGTTTTGGTTGAACCTGATAAAGTCTAAACATTGTTTCAAATTCCCCGTTAACGACAACTCCATAGTAAGCCAATCAGGCACAGTTTATCCGCATCATGTTCCTTTTCTCAAACCTGGCAGTTGTTGCGGCTATTTCACAAAAGCCATAATAATAATTGCAGTGCTATCCGAATTGTTGGTCATTCTGAAGCTTCCGGCAGCCGCTGGAATAATGAACGTTTCCGCATAGCTGAAATGCGCCCTGGTCCCAAAAGATGTTTCAATAATAATGGAAGAACCTTCCACAAGGCTCATAACATAGAATTTCCCGCCTGTCTCAAATTCAACCGCTGAATCAAAATGGCAGCGCCTGATGCCATAAAGCTGGGCCGGATTGGTCGGCAGATTATAAAGCTTCCAGTCATCACCAGCTACCTCAAGGACAGGGTTTGAAAGAAGCTCCTCCTTTGCCTTTTTCCCTTTCCTGTCAAAGAAAAGGTTCTCCATACCCCTTCCTATATTCAGGGGCCTTGGCTTTCCGTCGAGGTCAGGCCTGAGCCAGTCGTACATTTTAAAAGTATAGATATAGGGGGTAGTACTGATCTCCAATACGAGGTTATTCTTTCCTGAGCCATGGATTGTTCCGGGAGGTATAAGGAAAAGATCATGCTTATGCGAAGGATGAAGAAGTACATAATCTTCTATATTCACCTTCTTGTTGAGTAGAATGCTTTCCTCAAGCTCTTTCCGGAACTTATCCGGAGAAATATCCTCCATGAAACCGAGATAAACCCCGGAATTTTCCTTCGTGTCGAGAATATAATAAGACTCTTCCTGTGTAAAATCCTCTCCGAAGTTTTCCTTCATATAGTCTCTCCCGGGGTGACACTGAACGGATAGATTGCCTCCGTCGAATGTATCAAGAAAATCAAAGCGGATAGGAAAATCAGTGCCAAAATTGTCAGCACAATCTCCAAGAACAGATGATCCGGAGAGGTACATAAGAAAGTCGAATGAAAATTCAGTCAAAAGACCTGAACTCTGAAACAGTATCCCATTCTCAGGAGTTATCAGCTCAAAAGACCAGGCGTAGTTCTCAGCCGCTTTGTTAACTCCCGGAATCTTATCACGTATCCAGCTTCCTCCCCATGCACCCGGTTCGAACCACGGGCGCACCCTGAAGGGACTTTTAGCCAGCAGCAAAAGGGCATTCCTGAAGTCCGGCCCTGATAACCATGTGAGATCTTCTTGTCTCTGAGAGTCAGCAAGAATATCGATCCTGCTAATTATATCTTTTTTATGATTGTTAAGTACAACCCAGTCTACAAAATAGAACCTTTTGTACATCATCTTTGGGTCCAGTGCCCTGTCAGCGCCAAGATTTCTGACAGTACCTGCACGCGATCTGAACTGGAGCTCATTCTTTGGAAGATCGAGGTAGACAAGAAATCCTGAAGATGAAAACAATGCGGCCCCGGGCCCATATATAATGAGGGGCTTTTTTGGATTATCAGCATGAACATCAATTTCGGAAGGAACATTAAAGAAGTCGGCCAGCTTTAGTGTAGCTCTCTTTCCGAATACCGGATCATCTCCCCCAAGAAAAGGTGCAATAAGATTATCTATCTCACATGCAGGCTTAAGAAATGATTCTGTTCTTAACAATTCCGGACGGATATCGTAATCATATTCAAGTATTTTTTCAAGCGACAGCATCAACTCTTCAAAAAGCACACCTTCAAACCCATCAATCAGGATCAGGTCCAGAGTTGATAAAACTCCGGCAATGGACTTTAATCCGCGGATTATCTTCCCTGGTCCGATATTAAACGCGGGGTAAATATCATAGCAGTCTTCCTGAAATGCAGGTTTGACAGCCGGCATCAAAAACTGTGATGTTTTGCGATAGTCCATTATTAAAGGATCTTCATAGTCGGGCGAGGATTTCTTGGAACTCCGGATCATGCTGATGAGAGATCAGCCAAGAATTCATCTCTTCAGGCAGTAAAGTGAAACTCCCAAAAGATATACCATGCAGACTATAAGAAGCGACATCCCAATCACAACGCTGTTGCTTATATCGCTTATCCATCCTATCATAAGGGGAATTACGGCCCCTCCGCAGATGGCAGTAATCATGAGTCCTGAAATTTCACTGTTCCTCTCCGGGTACTTCTCCACTGCAATAGAGAAAACAAGAGGGAAAATATTGGCGACTGCAAATCCTATAATGAATACAAGCCCCCATGCAAGACCTTTCCCCTGTAATGTAAGGATGGCTGCAAGCGCTATTATCCCAAGGACATTGGTCCAGAGAAGGAACTTCCTTGAGCTTATTTTTGTAAGAAGGAGCGCTCCAAGGAAAGTTCCTGTCATGCGGCCAAGGAAATAGACGCTTCTTCCTGATTCTGCAGCTGTTTGTCCTATGTTGAAGTGTTTCATCAGAAACTGACCGGAATTTGAGTTAAAGCCCACATCCACTCCTACAACAAGGAATATTGATATAACCATTAAAAGTAGGAACCCGTTGTTCAGAAGCTTGAATGTAGTTCCAAATGTTGCCTTATAGCCTTCCGTTCTGATCTCATCTACTTTTGTGGATGCGAGCCAGACTATAGTAAGTATTGACACGATACCGAAGACGAAAAAAAGCATCTTCCAGTCCTTAGTTAAATATGATGCAAAAACTGTTGCAAGCGGCGCTCCGATCATTGAACCGATAGCCTTGACGAACTGGGAAAAGCTAAGAAAGCTTGACGTACGGTCAGGAGGAACAACATCAACTATAAGCGGATTTGCTGAAACCTGGACTATTGTGTTTCCGATTCCGAGAAGTGCGAAACCGAGCAGTACTGCCGGAAAGGTATAAATGAAAAATGGAACCAGCAATCCGATAGCCGTAACCCCCATGCCAATGTTGAGCAATAGCTTTTTACCGTATCTGGCCTGCAGAATTCCGACTGGTATCGAAAGTATAAGGAACCAGAGAAAAGCAGCTGATGGTATCAGCTGGGCGAGTGTAGAGCTTAGATTCATATCGGCTTTAACCCTGTCAACTCCTATCCCTACCAGGTCAACAAAGCTCATTACAAAGAAGGCCATGAGTACTGGGAGTATCTGTTTTAATTTAAGCTTTCCGGTCATAATATTTTTTATTATATACTTTTCTTAAGAGATAGGCAGGATAGAAAAGGAAAATTAAATTGAAACAAGCATAAATAAACCGGAATAGCGTTGGTGGCATGAATCAGATTACATCAGTGGCAACGCATGCTGAACTGCATTCCAGAATGCCGGGTCAAGAAGGAAAGCGCTCCCAAGAAGGGCTGCATCTTCTCTTAGTTCGGAAAGTTCAATCCTGCAACTGCATTTCTCCTTCCTGAGCTGGTCTTCGAAGACATGTCCGAAATGTTTATAGGCAAAGGAGATATTACCCCCTATCACGAGTACTTCAGTATCGAAACTTTTAAGATATGAGGCAAGGAAAACGGCAAGGTCATGTCCAAAGTTAATGAACAGGTTATCAACAGTTTTATTGCTTCCGGCCATCTGTGACAGCTCTTTTACGCCTCTAAGTTCCGTCCCTGTTGCTTCATGATATTTCTTCACAAACCATCTGGTTGAAAAATAATCATCAGCAATTCCATCAAGGTATGGTATGTAATAAATACAGCCTAATCTTGGTACATCAGGGCCATCAACAATGGGAATCCTGTTTCTGATAAAGGCTGAGCCAAGGCCTGTTCCAAGGGTAATGCACATCACCCTTTCGTAGCCGCACCCTTTCCCAAAAGTTGCCTCTCCGACAGCAAAAGCTGAAACATCGTTGATAAACCTTGTCGCGAAACCATCAGGAACGTCAAGACTGCTATGTATGGCATCACCAATATTAAACCCATAAAGATTTTCATATTTGGCAACACCCTTGATATATGATATACCCTTGACATAGTCGAAAGGACCAGGCATAGCAAAACCTATCCCCCTGACATCTTCAGGATTCACTTTTCCCAATGTTTCGGCAATTGCTTCCGACCAGACAGAAATTATCTGAAATGCCTGTGCCTGGTTATTCACCTCCCTTTCTGCAAGTGTCTCCTTTAAAACTCTTCCAGCCGAAAGATCAACAGCAGCGCAACTGATATGACTGCCGCCTATATCAGCGCCTATTGCTATGTTCTGCTTCATAAAAGATAAGGGTGTTTATGATATGGAAATGTTTATAATCCGGAGTTGAAAGTATTCAAAATTGTTGTCAATCCAAAATATTTCTCAAATTTTAGCCTTATTAGCACATCCTTGCCAGCCGTCGGGCAGACAGAAGGCAGGCAACCCTTCTTTCCTTCAGTCTGAAGAAAGAGAGAGTAAAATATTCCACTTCCAATTCTTTTGGAAGAAAGGGAAGCGGACCGGGGAAACATCATATTTATCAGGTATGTTAAATAAAACATTCTTTAGCCCGCAGAATGCTTAAATTCGCTGCACATAGTTGCGCTGAATTATAGTTTTTGAAATATGAATATATACAAAATATCAAATAACCGTCTTGTTAAAGACTTTATAGTGCTGCTGTCAGCGCTTATAATTTCAACATCCCTCAGGGCCCAGAAACAGGCAGTCCCAATTCCGTCACCAAAGGAACATTTCGGATTCAATATGGGCGATGACTATTCACTCGCCACCTATTCACAAACCGAGTCCTATTTCAAGAAGCTTGCGGCTTCGGACAGGACCAGGCTTGTCGACATTGGCCTGACTGAAGAGGGCAGGCACCAGTATATGCTTATTGTCTCATCACCGGAAAATATTAAAAACCTTCAGAAATACAGGGAGATATCAGAGAAGCTTGCAAGGGCAGATAGCCTGAGTGAAGAAGAGGCTCATCTTCTTTCTGAAGAGGGGAAGGCAGTAGTCTGGATCGATGGCGGATTGCATGCCACCGAAGTCGCGGGAAGCCATCAGCTTATTGAAACGGCCTGGCAGCTTGTAAGCCGCAGCGATAAGGAGACTACTGAAATACTGGACAATGTTATAATCCTTCTCGTGAACGCCAATCCTGACGGGCAGGAGCTTGTTTCATCGTGGTACATGAGGAATGCAGACCCGAAGAAAAGAAGGATGAATATCCCCAGACTTTATCAGAAATATATCGGGCACGATAATAACAGGGATTTCTACATGCTGTCAATGAAGGAGACAAGGAATATGAGCCGCCAGCTCTACATTGAATGGTTTCCCCAGATACTTTATAATCATCATCAGAGTGGTCCGGCAGGATCAGTTCTTGCAGGCCCCCCTTACCGCGACCCTTTCAATTATGTCTTTGACCCGTTGGTTGTAACGGGGATAGACGCCCTTGGAGCAGCAATGAATAACAGACTTGATTCTGAGGGAAAGCCCGGATATACAATGCGGACAGGTTCGACCTATTCGACATGGTATAACGGCGGACTAAGGACAACTGCCTATTTTCACAATATAATCGGACTGCTGACGGAAATTATCGGTAATCCGACACCAATGAACATCCCTCTTGTACCGGACCGTCTTTTGCCGAATGCAGCAACTCCCAACCCTGTTCAGCCCGGTGAATGGCATTTCCGTCAGTCCATAGACTATTCTGTTTCACTTAACTATGCTGTTCTGGATTATGCCTCGAGGTTCCGCAGTGAGCTTCTTTTCAACATATACAGGATGGGAAAAAATTCAATTGAAAAAGGCAGCACCGATCACTGGACCGTATCACCAAAGATTGTGGAAGCACTGAAAAACGCCTATCTTAAAGATACTGACAAGCTATCCGGTCCTTCAGGATCAGGAACAAGGCAGCAACCGGGGCAGATTAACCAGATCCCTGCAAAATATTACAGCCTTATTTTTCAAAATCCACTGACACGAGACGCAAGAGCATATATTATACCCTCGGATCAGGCAGATTTCCCCACTGCCATCCGTTTTGTAAATGCTCTTATAGGTTCGGGGATAAGAGTTATGAAAGCTACATCGGCATTCAGATTTAATAATAAGACCTATCCTGCGGGATCGTTTATCATCAGGTGCGACCAGGCGTTCCGTCCACATATTCTTGACATGTTTGAGCCCCAGGACCATCCAAATGATCTTCAGTATCCGGGAGGTCCCCCGATAGCGCCCTACGATGCAGCCGGTTGGACACTTGCCTTCCAGATGGGCATTAGCTTTGACAGAATAACAGAAAAAATTGAAGGCCCGTTTGAAATTATACCCTACGGAAAGGAGCAAACCTTTGAAATAAAGCAGGAATTGTCCGCTTCAAAGGCGGGCTATTTGATTAGTCCTGCTGTAAACAACTCCTTCACCACTGTCAATGATCTGCTCAGGAATGGAATCAGCGTTTACAGGACAGAAGGCGAAGATTCACGAACAGACAATATGGCACCGGGAAGCTTTTTTATTCCATATTCCGGGAAAGCAATGAAGCTTCTGGCGGGTTCAGCATCCCGATACGGAGTATATGTAAATTCAGTTAATAAAAGGCCATCTGTTGCTGGTAGGATTTCTCCTTTAAGGATCGCACTTGTAACCAGGTATGGAGGGTCAATGCCAGCGGGCTGGATTAGCTGGATTTTTGAGCAGTTTCATTTCCCCTACACATTTATTTATGCCCAGAATATCGATTCGGGTAATCTGATTAAGAAATATGACGTGATCCTCTTTGCCTCTGATATTGTACCCAGGATGAGAAAAAGTGCAGATACGGCTAGAACGCAGGCTCTGGCAATTTCAGGTGATAACGTTCCGGCAGAATATAAGGGGATGACTGGGAACATCACATCCCAGAGGTCACTTCCTCAAATCAGAAAATTTATTGAGGAGGGAGGAATTGTGATTACAATCGGATCAAGCACTTTACTTGCCTATAGCCTCGATCTTCCGGTGAAAAATGCTCTTTCAGCAAAGGGCGATAACGGGTCGGACATCCAGCTCCGGAACAATGAATTCTATATTCCGGGGAGCTTGCTCCGGACTGATGTTGACAGTACATTAAGAGATACATGGGGAATGCGCGCCCTTTGCTATACATATTTTGAAAATGATCCGCTTTTCAGGCTTGATAAAGATGCTTATGGAAATGGAGTGAAGAGAATACTCTGGTATTCAGGAGAAGCTCCACTTATAAGCGGATGGGCACTTGGACAAAAGCATCTCTCCGGCGGGGTTGCAGCATTTGAGGCTGAAATAGGCAAGGGAAGATTCTATGCCTTTACGCCTGAGATAACATTCAGGAGCCAGTCCCAATCAACCTTCAAGCTTCTTTTCAACGCTCTGTATGGGTTTGAGAAGCGTAAGGAAAAACCAGGAACAGTCAAAAACTGACCTGCTGACATTTTTCATGCTATTTAAAAATTATTAACATTAACTTCGGGTGTTCTCTAAAACTGATTTGGATTTTTTCTAAAACCAGAACATATTATATAACTCACAACTAAACTATTAGCACTATGACCAAAATTACCAGGGAAGATGCGCTTCTCTACCAC
>JBBIIS010000046.1:0-9096 GCA_037446375.1 Bacteroidota bacterium
GTCCGAAGAATGACAGGCAACACAACCCTGGGTGACCATAATTGTCAGCCCTTCCTCCCCCGGGGAGGTTGCCGCTTTAGTTCCGGCAACTGCGGTAGTATCGGTGTACCAGGAAAGGTATTCTTTTTGTGACAGCACCTTTACCATCGATTTCATATAGGAGTGCTGAAGTCCGCAATACTCAGCACAATAAAGCTCATATTCGCCTATTCTCTCCGGAAGGAACCACATCATCTTTTTACGGCCGGGGATTATATCAGATTTTATCCTGAATTCAGGAATAAACAAGCTGTGAATAACATCAAGGGAGATGAGATTAATTTTTACTGGGGTATTAACAGGAATTACGAGGTCGGGGCTCTCTTTGCCGTTTTCATATTTAAAAGAAAATTTCCACATGCGTGCCACGCTTGTAACATTAAGAGCATCCTTTGGAGCCGTTGTCATGGGATGCCATCCGGCCCAGCCAAAATAGAACATGACGACCGCAAGAATGAGGGGTATGACTGTCCAAACGATCTCAAGAGTGGTATTTCCTTCAATCTGAACAGCTTCCTTATGCTTCCTGCTGTTATAGGTGTATATAAAATAAAGCATTAATGCAGTTATGCCGATAAGGAGTACCAGCGAAACTCCTGCAATAAAGAAAAATGCTGTATTGTAAGTGGATACAAAATTCGAAGCATCGGTTGCTGTGGTTGAATACATACTGCTTATCTATAAATGTAATCTAGAAGAGTAATAAAGATCACGGCACATATTATAAGTATAACAGCAATAACCATTGAAGCTAAAAACCTGTTTTCAAATTTTAGATGCATGAATATCCGCAATACAAATGACGATTTAATTGCTGCTATAAGAAGTGCAATTGCAACCGTAAGTGTTCCGAGCGAGATCCGTGTCAGGGTTACTGAAGTAAGTGTTAACGTAATTAAAAGTGCCAGAACATACAGGAAGGTCCGGTATGGAATAATATGATGATTAACGTGTTCCATAGGTACCATTCTGATTAAGTAATAAGATAAAACAGGGGAAAGAGGAATATCCAGATAAGGTCGACAAGATGCCAGTACAAACCGCTGTTCTCAAGAAGAACATAATTTCCCGGATCAATCCTGTTCCTTATAACCAATCCGGCCACTACGCTGATAAATATCATGCCTATAATGATATGCAGTGCATGGAGCCCTGTCATGAAGAAGTACAGGCCATAAAAAAGAACATCTCCCTGGCCACGGAGAGCAAGTACCGGTGATCCGGGATATATATGATCCTTAATATGATGCCCCCACTCAAAATATTTATTTATAAGGAAAGCAAGTCCGAGAATCAGTGTTGCGAAAAGAAGAAAGAGGGCAAGCTTTCTGTTTTTTTTCTGTATTGCAGTAATGGACATTGCAATTGTTGTGCTGCTTACAAGGAGAATAATGGTATTGATTGTCCCGATTGGTACACTCAATTCCCTTGCGGCCTCATGAAATGCTACGGGATTACGGAATCTGTAAACTGAGTAGACAACAAAAAGGCCTGCGAACAGCAGCATTTCAGTAAACAGGAAAAGCCACATTCCTGTTTTAGAAGCCTCATCGTCGCGGTGTATATTTATGGTCTCACTCATTTAGAATAGTCGTAAGGTCCTTTGGTAACATAAGGGATCTCTTCAAAATTTTCAACCGGGGGTGGGGATGGAACTGTCCATTCCAGGGTTTTGCCACCCCAGGGGTCTGCAGGGGCCTTTATCCCCCTTTTCAATGAGGTGAACAGGTTAATTATAATAATTGCTAATCCTGAATAGAGAACCCAGGACCCCATTGTGGAAATAATATTACCGGCATGAAAGATCTCATCATAATCAAAATACCTTCTTGGCATCCCTTTTATCCCGAGATAAAACATTGGGCCGTAAAGTGTGATAAAACCGATAAAAAACAGTATCAGGCCTGTATTGGCCCATTGGATATCGTACATCTTCCCGGTTATTTTGGGATACCAGTAGTGCATGGCACCAAAAAATGCAAAGCCGGTTCCTCCGAACACAATGAAATGGAAATGAGCAACTACAAAGTGGGTGTTATGAAGATGTACGTTAGTGGCAAGTGAGCCAAGAATCAGTCCTGAGAATCCGCCGATCATGAATACGAAAATGAATGCAACGGCCCAGTAAAAAGGAGTCTTCAGGTCAATGGATCCCTTGTGCATTGTTGATATCCAGTTAAATACTTTGACCGCGCTCGGGATCGCAACAAGGAAGGTCAGCAGGGAGAATGTATAGAGTGCCGTTCCGCTCATTCCTGAGGTGAACATATGATGACCCCAGACGAAATAGCCGACAAAGGCAATGGCAAGAACAGATCCGACCATGAATTTATAGCCGAAAATTGTTTTATGTGAGAATGTTGTTATTATCTCGGAAATTGCTCCCATGGCGGGAAGGATCATAATATATACCGCCGGATGGCTGTATGTCCAGAACAGGTGCTGATAGAGTATAGGGTCACCCCCGAGGGTAGGATCGAAAAAACCTATTCTTAATGTCCTTTCGGCTATAACCATCAGCAGTGTGATCCCAATAATCGGAGTCGCAAGCAGCTGTACCCATCCTGTCGCATAAAGCGACCAGGGGAATAAAGGCATCTTTAGCCAGGTCATTCCCGGAGCGCGCATCCTGTGCATTGTCACAAGAAAATTAAGGCCCGTCAGAATAGAGGAGAATCCGAGAACAAAAGCGCCCAGAACAGCCGGCAGCATATTGCCTGCTGTCCTGAAACTATAAGGAGCATAAAATGTCCATCCGGTATCCGGAGGGCCCTGGCCGGCAAACTGTGAGATTAAAACCAAAGAGACACCGGCTACATACAGGTACCATGAGAATAGGTTAAGCCTTGGAAAAGCAACATCTTTAGCCCCGATCATTATCGGAAGAAGAAAATTCCCGAAAACTGCCGGTAAGCCTGGAATAACAACTGCAAAGATCATTACAATTCCATGGAGCGTAAAGAAAGCATTATAGGTCTGGGCATTCATAATTGTCTTACCCGGAGCTATAAGCTCAAACTTCATCAATAAACCGAGGGTTGCTCCCACGATAAAGAAAGACATTATTGAATACAGATACAACAATGCGATCCGCTTATGGTCAGTGGAGAGGATCCATGAAAAGATTCCTTTATATTTTCCCTGATACTCCAGGTAACTGGTCCCATCCGTATCTGTCAGCATGCTCATTTATTGGCCTTTTTATTAAATTTAATCCTAGACCCTGCAAGATATATGAATAACAATAAAACAAAAAATGAAATTACAATCGCCGAGACCCTGGTGACATTGAAGACATATTTGTTACCGTCGGTATCATACGAATAACAGATGGCAAGAAGCCGGTTGATGCTTGGTCCGACTTTCCCTTTTGCTGCCTCAACCATTGTAATTTTAATATCAAAGGGAAGAAATTCAATACCACGCAGGTACCTGATTATCTTCCCGTCAGGTGCAAGTGCAATAAGGCCGGTCGGATGAACATACTGGCCGTTCACACGGCGATAGTTGAATCCAACTGACTTCGTCAGCTTTGCAATGTCTGAACTGTCGGAAACAAAAAATCGCCAGTGTCCTGCAAGCTCTTTTTTGGACATTGTATTGATATAGCTTGCCTTCTTCTTTATACCCAGACCTATCCTTTCGTCCGGATCAAAGCTTATTGTGAAAACTTCATAATCTTTCCCCAGCTCAAGATCAATCTGATCTATGAATTTTGAGACGCCCCACATAAGGGGACTGCAAGTTCCCGGACAGTTGAAATAGACCAGGTTCAGAATTGTGGGCTTACTAAGGATATCTTTCAGAAGCACCGTATCGCCGGCTTCGTTTACCAGCTTAACATCGGGAGCCACATACTGTCCTTGCTTTTCGTCAAATCCAACCTGCATCTGCTGATTGAATAGTGATGACTGTGAGTACGAATTTGCCGGTGCAATAAACAGAAGTGTGTATAAAGCCAGTCTAAACTTATTCATGCCTTATCTTTCCATATATTAATTTCTGAATATTAAGAATTTCAATTAGTGATCTTATAAAAAAACCAATTCATGAGCCGGATTTTTTCGGATCGCTTTCCTTATCCTCGGAATATGTTCCGGCTATCATTAATGCCCCCCCCATGAGAGAGATATCTTTCAGCAGGGCTATCAGTGTTATGGTCCTGTCGTTCCCGGAAATTAGGTGAGGAATATGTATCGTAATAATGAATATAAAAAGAAGTACTGCAAGGGTTATAGTAGAGAATTTAACATATTTTTTCGTGATAATGCTTATGCTTGCTGCAATAAGCATTATTCCGGTGATGATAATAGTATAGGCCCCCAAAGGGATAAACGAGGTAAGCATGCCAACATAGTAATCTGTCATCAGGAAATGATTTATCCCGAAAAGCGCAAACGGGATTGCAAACAGAACCCTTCCAAGCGTGGTGATATTTTTCATCTTTTCATCCTTTAGATATGTAATTCCGAACGGTTGATACCTCATCTGTTCCGGATTTTGGTTTTTTAACTTCCCCGATAAACCTTAGTTTTTTCCGGATTAATTCAAAGACTGGATCTGTCGCCATGTAAAGAGCACTTTAAAAGTATGAAATTTTTGGTTAATGTTTAATAACAGTACTAAAAATCATACGTTTCAACTTTTTGGACCGGCTTTGTGAACAAATTCGTAACAGGAATGTTTGTATTCAAAACCAGCTTACAATGGATAGAAGAAAATTTGTCAAATCAGCCGGAACAGGAGCCGCCGCATTAATTGTAGGGAGCAGGCTGGCTGCCTCCGGTATTAATAACAGAGTTATGGAAGAAAAAAACGTACAGGGATTAGTTTTTCCCGCGCTGCCTTACGCATATGATGCCCTTGAACCTTACATTGATGCAAGGACGATGGAGATCCATTACGACAAGCATCACCGTGCTTATTACACTAATCTTGTAACCGCCCTGAAGGGAACAGCACAGGAGCACGCAAAGATTGAAGATATTTTCAAGACAGTTTCGACTTCAGGCGATCCGGTCAGAAACAATGGCGGAGGCTATTACAACCATATCCTTTTCTGGAACAATATGGGAAAAGGACTTGCAACACCATCAGCTGAAATGGTAAAAGCGATTGAGGGAGCATTCGGGTCGTATGATAAGTTCAAAGAGACCCTCGGAAACGCAGGTAAAACAAGGTTCGGCAGCGGCTGGGCGTGGCTTTATCTTACAGCCGACAAGAAGCTTGCTGTAGCAAGCAGCCCCAACCAGGATAATCCGTTGATGGATCTTTCACCGGTTAAAGGGACACCGCTTCTTGCACTTGATGTATGGGAGCATGCGTACTATCTCAAGTATCAGAACAAGCGCCCAGATTATATTGAAGCCTTCTGGAATGTTGTTAACTGGAAGGAGGTCGAGAAACGATATAAACAGGCACTTTAATTCTTGTCTGTTTGGCCAGGTTAAGAATTCTACTTGAATCTCGATTGATAAATCCCGCTACGGTGGGATTTTTTTATGTATACAGAAACCTCTTTATCTTCTGTGTTGCCGTTTTCTGGAAAGGCACCGGCTGCAGAACAACCTTGTTTATCTGACTGAACTTATTTACCCTTGAATTGACATAATACTGAACCTCTTTCAGTATTTCCTCAACCTTCTCGTCAAACTGGCGTGAGGCTTCAGCCTTAAGATGGTTGTATTTCTGCTCGAGCTCTTCCATGTTGATATGCACATATGCAACAAGCTTTCCCTTCTGCTGAATAACAAGTGATTCAACCACGTCACGGAAATTATTGATAACAGATTCTATCTCTTCAGGATAGATATTCTCACCGCTTGCACCAACAATCATGTTTTTAAGCCTTCCGCGGATAAAGAGATTGTTTCCTCTGTCGAGAACACCCAGATCACCTGTCCTGAACCAGCCATCAGGTGTTATTACGTCGGAGCTCATTTCAGGGTCTTTGTAATAGCCCATCATAACATTTGGACCTTTGGCCCAGATCTCACCTTCGCCTGTGACTTTGTCGGGGTTATGGATCATAATCTCAACTCCATCAAGGGCCGGACCTGTTGATTCAATTACAGTTTTCTGAGGATTTGCTCCCGCAAGAAGAGGCGATGTTTCTGTAAGGCCGTAGCCGATTGCATATGGAAATTTTGCCTCGGCGAGGAATTTTTCAACTGTCTTGTTGAGCTTTGCGCCGCCAACACCGAAAAACCGTATCTCACCGCCGAATGTCTTCATAAGTTTCTTCCCGGCGGCGTGGTTAAGTATCTTTCTCATCAGGGGGATCCTGTAGAGCATCCTGAAAATAAATTTATCGCGGAACGCCGGCAGTATCTTGTTGAAATAAATCTTTTCGATAATAAGAGGAACAGTGAGCATAGCGGTTGGTTTCACCTTTTCAAGCGCAGGGAGAAGGACAGATGGAGTGGGAGGCTTTTGCAGATAGTAAACACAGCAGCCGATATTCATAGGAAGAATCAAACCAAGGGTGTTTTCATATGTGTGCGAAAGAGGAAGAACAGAGAGAAACCTGTCCCTTTCATCCATTGCATGTATTTCGCCACCCTTAATGGCAGTATATGAGATATTTTTATGAGAAAGCATCACACCCTTTGACCTTCCTGTAGTTCCGGATGTATAAATAATCGATGCAAGATCCTCTTCATTAACATTATATTCGCCTGCCGGCAGGGCCGACAGATCAAACACAGGAGATTTAGCCGTCTTACCAATCATTGAAAAATCCTCCATATGGATCCTTGTCTTCAGATCTTCCGAATCAAGTTTCTCGGTTTTCTGCAAAAGGGAAGAGGATACAAATAGTGCCTTTGCTTCCGAATGTGAGATCACATTGTTAACCTCTAATGCAGAGAAATCGGGCAGGATCGGAACGGCAACTGCTCCCATAAAAGTAATGGCATAGTATGCAATGCCCCAGTTTGGCATGTTGGAACTGAGAATTGCAATTTTATCCGAAGGTTTAAGTCCGTTTTTTTCAAGAAAGGCTATCAATGCCCTGATCCTAATACTGACCTGACGATAAGTTAATGGCGTTTCACCAACATAAGAAAGAGCATTACAATCTCCAACCCGGTTGAGCGTTCTGTCGAACAGGGAAGGAATAGTCAGCTTATAGGAAATAGTGCTCATAGTGTTTGTCTATGATTGAACATAAAAAAGGCAAAGGTAACTTTATATTGCTTACAATTAACAAGATAGTGCCGGATATTATATAAATTGCTGAAAAACTGAACGAAACAATCAAACATTTATCCTCCATAATGGTTATTTTTGTACTCTTTCAGCCATAATAGAAAAATGAAACCATACATAAGAGTTACAAGGGAGTTCACATTTGAGATGGCCCACGTGCTGTTCAATTATGACGGGCCATGCAAAAATGTTCACGGCCATTCATACAGGCTTTTTGTCACGGTAGCAGGCAATCCGGTGAAGGATATTTCGAATCCGAAGAACGGAATGGTGATCGATTTTACAGATCTGAAAAGTATAGTGCTGGGTGAGATCGTAAATATCTTCGACCATGCGGTTGTAATAAGCCGCGATTTCGACAGGGAGAAGACCGAGATGATGAGCAAAACTTTCGGCAACACGGTGATGGTTGATTATCAGCCAACATGCGAGAACCTTGTCGCCGATTTTGCATTGAAGATCCGAAAACTTCTCCCCGAAGGGACTCTCCTTCACAGCCTTAAACTCTATGAAACGGCGAAGTCGTACGCAGAGTGGTTTGCGGAGGATAATGATTGAGCTCCCCATCCCCCCTCCAGGGTGTATTAAACAAGTAAATTGGAAATTATGTCAGATACACAACCAAAGAAATTGTTCCTGCTCGATGCCTACGCGTTGATATTCCGTTCTTATTATGCCTTTATAAAGAATCCGAGGATAACATCAAAAGGTTTGAATACATCGGCAGTTTTCGGCTTCCTTCTTACACTTGATGAGGTTTTGCAGAAACAGAGGCCGACCCATATCGCCGTTGTTTTCGACACACCCCAACCTACATTCAGGCATCATATGTACACCCCGTACAAAGCCACACGCGATGAAACTCCTGAAGATATAAAGAAGGCTGTCCCCTATATAAAAACGCTGATAGAGGCTTATAAAATCCCTGTCATAGAGTGCCCCGGATTTGAGGCTGATGATGTGATAGGAACTCTTGCACGGAAAGCTTCTGAAAAAGGGTTTACTACATTCATGATGACACCCGACAAGGATTATGCACAGCTTGTGACCGATAGCGTTTTCATGTTCAAGCCATCGCGGAGCGGAAATGAATCGGTTGTCTGGGGGGTAGAGGATATTAAGAGGGAGTTCGGAGTCAAGAGACCTGCGCAGGTAATTGATATCCTTGGCCTTATGGGAGATACATCCGATAATGTCCCAGGGGCACCGGGCATCGGACCAAAAACTGCTGAAAAGCTTATATCCGAATTCGGAAGCATCGAAGAGGTGCTTAAAAATACCGGCAGGCTGAAAGGGAAAGTGAAAGAGACCCTCGAGAATAACAGGGATCAGGTTGAACTTTCCAAAGTGCTTGTCACAATTGAGATTAACGCACCCGTCCCTTTTGATGAAGAGAGCCTCATTCTGGAAGTTCCCGACAGGAAAAAGCTTAAGACGCTCTTTGACGAGCTTGAATTCCGGACAGTTGCATCGCGGATACTTTCGGGAATTGACAGGAAAGATACAACTTCTGGTCAGCCTGCCGCAAACACTGCCCAGCCCGACGGATCATTGTTCCAGGGATCGCTTTTCAGCGACGAGGTTCAGGCTCTGCCTGTTGAGAGGATAACTATCGATAAGGTGGCTCACAGCTACAAGCTTATCGACAGCGTCGACGGTCTGAGGGTCCTTGTTAAGGAGATGAAAGCCATTAAGGAGTTCTGTTTTGATACTGAAACAACGGGTATCAACGCTCTCGAGACGGAGATCGTTGCACTGGCACTTTCGTGGAAGAAAGGAGAAGGATACCTTGTATGGTTTCCCGATTCACGCACTGAGACCATGGCCATGCTTGAGATACTGAGGCCT
>JBBIIS010000046.1:9106-17861 GCA_037446375.1 Bacteroidota bacterium
CTCAACAGTTAAGACCGGACAGAATCTGAAATTTGATATCCAGGTTCTTGAGAACTATGAAATAAAGGTAAACGGACCGCTTTTTGACACGATGCTTGCACACTACCTGCTCGAACCCGACATGCGTCATAACATGGACCTTTTATCGGAGACCTACCTCGCCTATACTCCGGTTCCCATCGAATCGCTTATAGGGGAGAAGGGGAAGAACCAGAAGACAATGAGGGAGGTTCCAGTTGAAAAGATAGTTGAATACTCAGTTGAAGATGCCGATGTTACCTGGCAACTTAAGGAGGTCTTTGAACCGAAGCTGCAGAAAGAGGGACTGACTGATCTGGCAAGGAATATCGAGATGCCTCTTATAACAGTTCTCGCTTACATGGAGCGGAACGGAGTTAAGATCAATGAGGAAGATCTGAAAGGAATAGCGACACAGCTCCGCGAGGATATAATTGCACTCGAGAAGGAGATATACGAGATGGCAGGTCAGGAGTTCAACATCTCCTCTCCGAAGCAGCTTGGCGATATTCTTTTTATCAGGATGAAGCTTGATGATAATGCAAGAGTAACAAAGACGAAACAGTTCATAACGAACGAGGAGATACTTCAGAGGCTGTCGGGGAAACATCCGATCATCGGGAAGGTTCTCGAATACCGGGGACTTAGAAAGCTGCTTTCGACATATGTAGAATCGCTGCCGCTTCTCATAAGTAAAAAAACTGGAAGGCTGCACACTTCATATAACCAGGCTGTTGCCTCTACGGGACGTTTGAGTTCAAACAATCCAAACCTTCAAAATATTCCTGTGAAGGATGAACGCGGAAGGGAGATAAGAAAAGCGTTCGTTCCCGAGGAGGGGCATCTCTTTCTCTCAGCCGACTATTCGCAGATAGAGCTTCGCCTTATGGCTCATCTGAGCAGGGATAAAGGGATGATAGACGATTTTCTTTCGGGGAGCGATATTCATGCAGCTACTGCAGCCAAGATCTTCGGAGTCGATATAAAGGAAGTAACGCGTGAAATGCGCAGCAGGGCCAAAACAGCCAACTTCGGAATTATTTATGGCATATCTTCATTCGGCCTGTCCGAAAGACTCACAATAGGAAGGAAGGAAGCCAAGGAGCTCATCGACGGATATTTTAATTCATATCCCGGCGTGAAGGTTTACATGGACGAAAGCATAAGGAAGGCAAGGAGCCTTGGCTATGTCTCCACGATGTTCGGAAGGAAAAGGTATACCCGCGATATAAACTCAAGGAACCAGGTTGTAAGAGGGAATGCGGAAAGGAACGCAATAAATGCACCGATACAGGGAGCTGCAGCCGATATCATAAAGATCGCAATGGTGAATATTTACAACAGGCTTTTAAGAGAGAAGATGAAGGCACGGATGATACTGCAGGTGCACGACGAACTTATCTTTGAAGTTCTTCCAGAAGAGCTTGAAAAGCTTAAGGAGATCGTAATGAAAGAGATGTCTGGGGCGGCCAGGCTTGATGTGCCGCTGGAGGTTGAATGTGGTACAGGCAAAAACTGGCTGGAAGCACATTAAAAGGCGTTAAGGCATAGCGGCACGAGGGCGCAATGGCACAAGGGAAGAAGGGAAATTATTAGGAAGGAATTCCCGGAGGGGCGGAGGTGGGTAAAATCTTAAAGCGATAATTTATTATGAAAGTAACAGTTTTGTTTTTCGGCGTATTATCGGAAGTGGCAGAGACCGGCACGAAGTTTTATAATGATATAAAGAGCCTTGAGCATCTGAAGATCCGGATATGTGATGATTATCCTCAGATGGTACATTACAGCTACAGGATATCGGTGAATAATGAGATAACCGATGAGGACCGCATTCTTAAAGATAACGATGAGATCGCACTGCTTCCGCCTTTTGCAGGAGGTTGACAGGACTTATGTTAAAAGCCTTTGAGCCCCTGGTGTGGGACTTAGTGTACCTTTGCGATTAAGATTTTTACCACGAAGGAAGAATAGAAATGATGACAGACTATTTAATTACCGGACCGATCGGTCCGGAGCTTATTGCATCAGCAATCACAAACGCCGGAAGATCAAAAAGTTCGGGAGGGCATTCTGTTTTCATTGGTCAGGTGCGGGACGATGAGATTGAAGGGAAGCGTGTATCCGCAATTGAATACTCTGCATACGGGCCTGTTGTCGAGCTCGAGGCCGAAAAGATAAAGGGTGAGATATTTGCTGAATTCACCGATGTTATCTCTGCAGGGATAAAGCATTCAACGGGTGTAGTAAAAGCCGGTGAGATCTCACTCTTTGTTATTGTATCGGCTGGTCATCGCACTCAGGCAATAGAGGCCTGCCGTCAGATAGTTGAGAGAATAAAGCTCCGGCTGCCGGTGTGGAAGAAAGAGATATTCGAAGATGATACTCATCGCTGGACTGAGAACAAGTGATCAGATGAGCCTCATTCCGCTCATTCTCTGAGACGGAATTCCTGCAACTATTTTGTTTTTGCCTTTGACAGTAACAACGGCTGTTTTCCCGCTTAGGATGGAGTTGTACATCGCTTTATCAGCAAGAATGCTCACCGCTTTTTTTACCTGGTCGTCTCTCGTTATTGACCAGGCGATCGCCCCGTCCTCATAGAAATATCTAGCTATGATCTCCTCGCTGAGAAGCTGTGTGATCTCGGGTCTGTAAGTTGCAAGATCTTCATCAAGGCTATGTGTGATCTCCTTTTCCACAGAGCTGAAAAGCTCCTTGTGCTTTTCGTAAAACTTATCCTTTTTTGCGTTGGCGACCATATCCGCAAAAGACTCCTCTGTGGATGTCTTGTAACTGAAATTTTTATCTATCAGAAATTTCCTGAAATCAGCATAATCCTGATCCGAAAGCCTTAACTGGTCAGCGTTTTTAATGTCGTTGTGAGACCAGTAATATTTTGTAGCAAAGTCAAAGATATAGTTTCTCAGATAAAGTTCTGTGGCAATCTGGCTGAGCGTTTCGGGGACAATCTCAACATCGGGTGAGATTCCTCCGCCATCCTTAACAGTCCTTCCGTTTTTTGTCTTGAAGGATGATATAAGGGAATCGGGTATTAATCCAACGCTGCCATCCTCATTCGGATGAGAGTAATCGAGGGCCTGTATGCATCTGCCGCTTGGGATATAATATTTGGCCGTAGTAACCTTAAGCTGGGTATTATAGCTAAGAGGTCGGACTATCTGTACGAGTCCTTTCCCGTATGAACGCTGACCGACAATTATGCCCCTGTCAAGATCCTGTATTGCGCCGGCAACAATTTCTGAAGCTGAGGCGGAGCCCCTGTTTATAATAACTGCAAGCTGGATCTTCTCATCGAGGGCCTGGTTCGTGGTCTTGTAATCTGCGGCAAACTGCTTGCTCTTCCCTCTTGTGCTCACGACCTCATTTCCCGGTCCAACGAAGAGATTGACGATTTCAACGGCCTCTGTCAGGAGTCCTCCGGGATTTCCCCTAAGGTCAAGTATTATTGCATCGGGATTCTGGGCTTTCAGAGAAACAAGAGCCTTCCTGACCTCATCTATACAGTTCTCCGTGAATGTGTTGAATTTGATGTATCCTGTTTTTGAATCTATCATTCCATAATACGGAACCGGAGGCATTGCGATCCTTGCCCTTTTCATCGGAAAGTCCGACTCCTTGCCGTTCCTTTCAATTGTAAGGGTCACATCTGTTCCGGGGTCTCCCTTAAGTTTCTCGCTTATCTTATCGGGGCCGAATGTTTTCAGGTTTACTCCGTCAACTTTTCTTACAATATCGCCAGGCTTGATCCCGGCAATATCGGCAGGAAATCCCTTGTAAACGTCAGTTATTACTGCATATTCGGTTGAATTTCTTACAAGGCAGCCGATACCACCGTACTTGCCGGTAGTAAGAATACTGAATTCATCAGCTTCATTTTCAGGAAAGTATACCGTATACGGATCAAGGGTTTTAAGCATGTTGTCGATTCCAACTTTAATAATTTTGTCTGGATTTATTTCATCCACATAGAAAGTATTAAGCTCCCTGAACATAGAGTAGAATATATCAAGGTTCTTGCCAATTCTGAAGTCCCTCGACTCCTGAGTAGCAAGGAATGCAACGCTTAATGATGCGACAAGAACAATTGCAAATACAATTGCCGCTTTCCTTTTTCTGAACTTTTTCATCCTGTTGACGATTATTTTAGATTGGCGAAAATAGCAAGAAATTATCGTAATGGAATTGCAAAGCGCTGATTTAATATAACATTAACAATCCTATGTCTTTCCATTAACATGATCGGTCAGCTTTGTCAGACTTTTGCAAACAGATTTTTCAAGATCAGTATATTCAGGAACAGAGCTATCCTTGAAGATAATTATGAAAGCGATCTTAGTATTATTGTTTACAAGGAAGTTGTAAAGAATATGTTTATTCTTTCTGTAGGCCTCCCTAATTCTTCTTCTTATCAGATTACGCTTTACTGCTCTCCTGAAAATTCTTTTTGAAACACTTATAGCAACCTGTGCAGGAAACTCTGTTTCACTTTCCGCAATGGTCCAGATTATCTGAAAGGGGAATGAATAGAACGACTTTCCGTTCCCGAACAGATCAGCTATGGCCTTTTTACTGCAAAGCCTTTCACTCTTCCGGAATGTCCCGGGTTTGTTTTGCACTACAGTAAACAATTTTCTGCTTTTTTTGAACCCCATTCCGTCCTTTCCCCGGTTGGAGCGACAAGAAATTGCCCGGTGGGCAATTTCCGCGAACAAGCCTGACTGCCGCGATGGCTACCCTGCAATCTGGCTCCTTCGCGTTCCCGATATAACATGTCGGGACTTTACGCTCGGTTTTCCCCCCCGGGGGGAAATAAGAAAGGGAGTAAAATATGATGATAGGGATTTATTTAAGGTTCCTGTTGAAATCCTTAAGATATTCATCAATGGCCATAGTCATTGATGGCGCCTTGGGATTAGGGGCATGAATATCGAGCCGCCATCCCTCCTGTTCAACAGCGCTTGCGGTTGTGGGACCGAAAGCAGCGATCTTTATTTCGCCCTGCTTGAACTCAGGAAAATTCTCCCTGAGCGACTTGATGCCTGAAGGGCTGTAGAATACAAGGATATCATAATCGAAATCCTTTACATTTGAGATATTGCTGCTTATTGTCTTATAAAGGGTTCCGACGGTGTATTTTATGCCGTTTTTATCCAGAAGATCGGGGATCTCAGTATTGTGAGGCTCTGAAAGAGGAACAAAATAGTTATCCTCGCGATGCTTCAGAATAATATCCATGAGATCCTGGAATTTTGCCTTTCCGTGGAAGATCTTTCTCTTTCTGTAAACTATATATTTCTGGAGGTAAAATGCAACATTCTCAGTTATGCAGAAGTACTTCATTGTATCAGGAACAACTACCCTGAGCTCGTTGCAGATCCTGAAGAAATGATCGATACCCGTCCGTGATGAAAAAATTACTGCAGTGAAATCAAGAATATTGACTTTTTGCTGCCGGAAATCCTTTACCGAAATTCCTTCAATCTCGATGAATGGCTTGAAATCTATCTTCAGATTGTATTTTTTTGCCAGTTCAAAATACGGTGATTTTGAATTTTGAGGCTCGGGCTGAGACACTAAAATCTTCCTTATTTTCAAGCTTTTACAGATTTAGTTTGACCTTCAAACAAGTTCTACCACCTCTATACTAATCCTGTAACGTATTTCACCAATATCACGACAGGGAGAATTTCTAGGGCACAAAGGTATAAAATCAAATACAATATTGATACATGCCTTGTTAGAAAAATTAAAATGAGCCTTATTACACGAAGAAGGTAAAGGAGCGCTGCGACAGCAGTTCCGGAAATAAGCCAGACCTGTGCGGGTACTGCAAAAGTGTAGAGGATCAGGATTGATAGTAACATGAGTACTATGCCTCCGAAACGATAGGTCTGATAAATTCCTACCAGGTATTCCCTGAAAATCTCCGGCTGGTCGCTGATGTTGCCCGTTATGACACAGACAACATGCCTTACTGTAACGGCGCAGACAAGCGCTCCGAGGCATATCAGCCACATAACAGGCCTGCTGACTCCGGGAATTGCTATATCAAAATGACGAAGCAGGAGATAACAAAAAAGGCTTACGGAGATGAAAGCCGACAGGTTCATTAACGTTGACTGCCACTGAAGAAGTGTTCCCGTATCGCGAGAACCATTTTCGTTTATTCCCCTCATGAAAAGAAATCTGAACATGTTCCTGAAGAAATTACCGGGAGCTGACCGTACTATGCCAAGGAGAAAAGCTGAAAAAATGAGAACAGGCAATATCCAGTCGGCCTTGAATTGTTCCGGAGGGAACGCTTCTCCCTCCTTCAGGCTCTTTATGAGGATTTCCTTGTTATGCGAATATATTTCCTGATTCTTCGACAAAAAATTATAAGGGAAACCGACCGGCTTTCCGGTCATAATATTTCTGACAAAACCGGACGAATCCCAGAATGTGACATCGGCAAAAACATTCCTTGAACAATCTGAAACAGTATCTGTAATTTCCCCTTTCCTGATAACGTGATGATACTTTATTGCACTGATCTTTACTGCATCAGCCTTTACAGTATCATTTACATGTAAGAGAGATGAGCTGTCAGTACCGGTCAGAATCTTTTGTCGGGTGGTTTCCTGCATATTGCCGTTCAATGCAACGGCAAAAATAAGGAAATATCCTAGAAATGGTCAGCTCTGCAACCGAGAATATCTGAAAGTATATTGTTAGCAAGCCTGCTGGCGCCAATCCTGAAAAGTCTGGGATCCAGCCATTCATCGCCAAGAATGTTTCTCACAATATTAAAATAGATAGCGGCATCGCCCGAAGTAACTATGCCTCCTGCCGGCTTGAAGCCGACCCTGATCCCGGTTTCTGAATAGAATACAGATATTGCCCTGCACATTACAAAAGCCGCATCGGGTGTTGCAGATATATTTGTCTTTCCCGTAGAGGTCTTTATGAAATCAGCGCCTGCGTCCATAGCTATCATCGATGCCTTGAATATCTGTTCATGGTCATTAAGGAGCCCTGACTCAACAATCACCTTCAGGGTTTTCTCGCCGATGGCATCCTTTATCTCCCTTATTTCATCTATGACTGAGGTGAAATCATTACCAAGAAAGGCTCCGACAGGGATAACGATATCGATCTCATCAGCACCTGAATCAACTGCAAGCTTGCATTCGGCGATTTTTATCTGCCGGAATGTCTGCGATGTAGGGAAAGCAGCTGCGACAGCCGCTATCCTTACATTCCGCGCTGTGAGCTTTTCCTTTACAACCGGAACAAAATTGGGATAAATACAAATCGCTGCCACATTTGGGATATCGGCATATCTTGCATGAAAGCTGTTAACCTTACCTGTAAAATGGAGAATATGACTCTTATTGTCGGTTGTATTAAGGCTTGTAAGGTCAATAACGCTCAGAATTTGCATGAGAAGCTTCCTGTCCAGAACGCCTGAAATATCATTATAAGCCGGTTTCAGCCCTTTCTTAATTTCTGTTTCGGTCGGACATTTTTTAATGAGTTTTTGATATAGCTTTGTCATGAAGAGGTATTTATTATTAATTTAGTTCATCAGACATATGGTAAAAAAGCATGGGGTCAATATAATATTTTTTGTTTTCATGGCGATTTTATTTTTGACAATTAGTTGTATCAAATCCGCGAAACCATCATATGCGGGTCAGCTCTTAAAAGCCGACCGCGATTTTTCATCGCTTTCGAAGAGGGAGGGGATGCACAAAGCCTTTCTTGCCTTTATTGCCGACAGCGGAGTAATTCTGCGTGATAATGCCTGGCCACTAAGGGGAAGAAATGCCCTTGCTGAACTTTATTCGAACAAAAGCGACAGCTCATTTGTGCTTACCTGGGAACCGGCATTTGAGAGTATTTCAATCAGCGGCGACCTGGGATATACCTGGGGATATTATAAGAGCCAGGTAAAGGCAACGGGAGAGGTGGGATCCGGAACGTATATTACTATCTGGCAGAGACAACCCGACGGCAGCTGGAAGTTTGTTGCTGATACAGGAACAGATGGCCTTCCCGCTAAATCAAAATAGCTTTTTATTTCCCCTGTGACGGTCCTTATCGCGAAGGGTTTTCTTTTCAAAGCTCTTCTCTAGGGCTGTTGTAAGATTAACACCTGTCTGATTTGCAAGACAGATGAGGACCCAGAGAACATCGGCCATCTCCTCCTCCAGCGATCCATCTGCCTCTCCCTTTTTGAACGACTGATCGCCATATTTTCGGGCCATCACACTTGCCAGCTCGCCTACCTCTTCAGTCAGCAGCGCCATATTTGTAAGTTCACTGAAATAGCGGACACCATACTCTTTGATCCAGTTATCAACCTTTTCCTGTGACTCGATGATTGTCATATTTTATTCTTTTAGTGAAGTGGAATCAAAGTCAGAAAACAACAGATAATCCTACTTTGCTGCCGTCCTGGATAAGTGTGACCCCGGGTTTAATCTTTGAATCAGAATGGCTTGAATTTGTCTTTGCCGGATGCAGTTTATTGAAAGCTGTAGTAACTTGTTTACCGCATGCCCAGCCAAGCAGCCCTCCGACAACGAGATCAGAAGCCCAGTGTTCATGTTCTGTGAGCCTTGATATACCAACGAGTGTTGCAAGGGAATAGCTTATTATCGGAACAGCCTTTATATCCCTGTACTGTATTGCAAATACCGAAGCTATGGAAAATGCAGTTGCTGTATGTCCC
>JBBIIS010000046.1:17871-19095 GCA_037446375.1 Bacteroidota bacterium
TCTTGGCTTTTTAACTGCTAGGTCCTGGTCGATCATCGCAAAGGGCCCGTACCAGTGACCGCTTTCACTCTTGCTGTTTATATATGATGCCATTGGTCTTTCCCTTCCGGTCATAAGCTTTATAAGCCTTGCCCATATGCCCGATGTAATCATTGCCTGTGTTGCAAGAAGGCTTGTCTGCACACCCTTCTGATTATGAAAAGCAGCACTCCCTAAACCGAAGCCAATTACTGAATAGAGGCCAATGTCTCCGCCAAGCCTCGTTATGGCAGGCGACAGGGCTTTTACCCAGGGGTGATCCTGCTTCTGTACCTTTGCCCACTCATCAATTTCATCATCGGCCTGGAACAGGGCAACAGTTATCCCAACCGTTGCACCCGTTACAATCCATTCCCTGGCTGAGAAATGAAACGGAGCCTCAGCCTGATGGATAATATTGTGGAACAGAGATGGGAAATATCCTTTTGGCGACTGAAACGAAAAGATGCTGTCATTTTTATAAAAATTTGAAATTGGTCCGCTTGAGGTCTTATAAACGGCTGAGGTATCAGATATCACTTTATGAGAATATAATGTATCAGTTCCATTCTGAGCGGATACAATACACGAAAAAGTAAAAGCTGCAAAAGCAAATAAAGATCTCATTTCTTCTTCCTGGCCGTTTTTTTCAGCTCTGAACGCCTTAAATTTCTTTCCGCCGAATACTTTACAATATCCTTCAGAAGCTTTTCTGGCACCGGACCGGAGTTTGGGATCCTGATACCTGACTTTGAAAGTTCATATTCTTCAAGCTGCGGTCTGAAAGCATTCATCACATCGGGAGAAACAAATATGCTGTAATGGTTTTTGAACGCAGCAAAGTAGGCGATCATTCCGTTATACCTGAAAAGGGGCATCCTGTAGCTTATTGACTCCTTTGCCTCCGGAACAGCCTTTGCGATGATCTCACGGATCTTTTTCAGCTTCGGGCGAATGCTTTCCTTCTGCTGCTGAATGTACTCATCGATTGTAGTAAAATTCTCCTCCCTCATAATTCAATGATTTTGAATATTGCCGGATTCAAATCTAATTATTTTTCTGATCCCTCTGATAATGTGATAATGAACAGAAACAGATGAATCTGTGGAAAAGGCCACTGATCGTTCTCATGCCGGTTTTTTGTACCGGGTGTTTTTCTCAGGAATTTTAGCAGCCCTGATAATCAGCCAGCCAAGAGCAATTTCA
>JBBIIS010000047.1:0-19073 GCA_037446375.1 Bacteroidota bacterium
ATCAAAGGATCACGCAGGAACTTATATACAGGCACCTTCTCATTCCTCCCTTTTTCCCTCGCTGCCATGCAGATCGACAGCTCCTGATAATTCACGGCCGTGAAGTCAGCAAATTTTTTTAGCCTCACGGGAAACAGGTGGCATGAGACAGGCTTGCGGAAGCTTGTCTTTCCCTCTGTCCAGGCTTTTTCTATTCCGCACATGAAAATATTTCCCGGGAGTATTGTATAGGCACACTCCTCATGCCCGATAAGCGGAGTGACCCAATCACCTTCAAAATCCTTCACACTGCTGCCTGCCTGTTCAATTGCTTCCCTTCCGGGCTGCCTCAGAAAGGGGAAAATGACATCCTTTATGTCTTTTAGTATAATCACCTCATCTTCAGTCAGAGGAGCTCCCGCATCACCATACCTGCAGCAGTTCCCAAGACACAATGGAAGATCGCAGATAAATTTCTTATCCAGAAGGTCGAAGCTGAATATGTAATTATCGATCTGAAGCATTTAATATTTCCAGCATATAAACGCCATGCATGGCGTTTATACATATTATACCAGGATCTTGCCTGTCATCTCCTTCGGAATGGGGATGCCCATTATTGTCAGTACTGTAGGCGCCACATCGGCCAGCCTGCCCTCCTTTATAGATTTATAGGAATCGCTTACAAGAATAGAGGGTACCGGGTTGAGCGAATGTGCCGTATTTGGAGAGCCATCCTCATTAATTGCCTTATCGGCATTGCCGTGATCGGCCATTATAAGCACATCATAACCATTGCTCCGGGCGGCTTTTACAACACTCCCTGCACAATCATCGACAACCCCGACTGCCTTTTCTATTGCACTGTAAACTCCAGTATGACCAACCATATCGCCATTAGCAAAATTGAGGCAGATAAAATCGTATTTTCCTGTTTCAATTGCCTTAATAACAGCATCTTTCACCTCGTAGGCACTCATCTCCGGTTTCAGGTCATATGTCTGTACCTTTGGTGATGGTATAAGGATCCTGTCTTCGCCTTCGAACTTTTCCTCCCTGCCTCCTGAAAAGAAGAATGTGACATGGGCATACTTTTCAGTTTCCGCTATCCTCAGCTGCTTTTTCCCTGCATTTCCCAGAACCTCTCCAAGAGTAAGATCAGCATTCTCCTTGTCATAAATAATATGGAGCCCCCTGAAGGTAGAATCATACGGGGTCATTGTGCAATAATAAAGAGGGATAGTTTTCATATCCATTTCAGGCATATCCTTCTGGGTCAGCACAATTGTAAGCTCCCTTGCCCTGTCGTTGCGGAAGTTGAAAAAGACAACGACATCTCCTTCTGCGAGCTTCCCAATGGGCTCGCCATTCACATCCGTAACAACAATGGGCTTTATAAATTCATCCGTGACCTCATTGTTGTAAGACTCTTTTATTGCAGCGAGTATATCAATAGTTTTCTTCCCTTTTCCCCTGACAATCAGATCATAGGCCTCTTTAATCCGCTCCCATCTCTTATCCCGGTCCATTCCATAGAAACGGCCTGAAAATGAAGCCACCCTTGCATTTGTTCTCTTAAGATGATGAAGAAGATTTTTCATAAATCCCAGCCCGCTCCGCGGATCAGTATCACGTCCGTCACCGAAAGCATGGATAAACACATCCTTCAGTCCGTACTCCATTGTCATATCACAGAGTGCATAGAGATGCTTGTCCAGGGAATGGACCCCCCCGTCAGAAAGAAGACCAAAGAAATGGACCTGCTTATTTTTCTCCTTAGCATAGGAGAATGCATCAGTAAGCACCTTGTTTCTTTTTATATCACCTGTTTTGCATTCAATATTGATCTTCACCAGGTCCTGGTAAATAATCCTTCCTGCTCCAATGTTAAGGTGACCGACCTCCGAATTCCCCATCTGTCCTTCCGGGAGGCCCACATCTTCTCCGCAGGCAAAAAGCCGTGAATTTGGATAGCTCTTTTTAAGTTTCGTTAGGTTTGGGGTCGGAACGCTGCTTATAACATCCGATTTGGAACCATCACCGATTCCCCATCCGTCGAGTATCATCAGGAGTACTTTGGAGTTTTTCATATTTATCAATTATTCTTAATCAGTTCGCAGTTATATTTAAACATATCGGGGCTATTAAAGTTTAAAATTAAAAATCCCATCCTTCCTTTGATACCCACTTATCGCCCTTAAATCCCCTTAAGGGGACTCAATTTATTCCTTTATCTCTTAAACCCCTTTTGGGGTGTAGGGCCAAATACAAAGAATGCAAAGGCTGATCGATCATCCATTGCATTCTTCATCATTTTCCGCCTGCTTTCAGGGTTTAATACTTGATGAAAAACCTTTTCAGCCAGGCAAAAATAGTCAAAATATCAGATATCTGCTTTTACTTTTCCGATACTATAAGTTTTTTGAATCCGTAATCAAGTCCTCCGGAAGATATCCTGATCAGGTATATTCCACTTTTAAGTCCAAGATCATCAATTGTATATTCCGATCCCCCGGAACCCGCTTTATAGGTTTTTACAAGTGTACCGGAATAATCAAAGATCTTTATTTCAGTATCGGTTGTGAGCGGATTATCGAATGCAATTGAAAGTTTTGAGGAGGCCGGATTCGGATAGAGTGCGAATCCTTTCCCACTGCCGGCAAGGATGTCGTTGATGCCTACAGTGATATTGTTGACAAGAACAGATTCGGACTGGTATACCTGTTTTGTAATATTATTCTGAAGGAAGGCTATTACCTCAATATTTGCAGAACCCGGGATATTTGTAATTGTCCAGGTTTTTTCTGTCAGGGTATCGGATTCATTCAATGCCCATACTTTCTTCATCGAGATACCTCCGGCATCAGGCAGAAATTTCCTGAATACGTTGTAGTATTTAGTTTCTCCCATTCCGCCTGCAGCTCCGGTACTTTGCTTCTCTGTAACGGCAAGGTAAAGAGTAATATTCGATTCATCCATTGCCCTGAGGGCATGGAATTTACCGCTTACGGAAAGGACTCCTGCAGCAACTGATCCGTGGAGGGAAATATTGAAATACGGGCTCACAAGACTTCTGCGGTTCACATCATTGCTGTCGAGTGAGGCAATAACCCAGTCGTATAGAGTTGCAAAATTTAGCTTGTCAGCGCCTCCGTCTATAAATGTATAAGGTGCCCTCGAAAGTCCGTAGAAGAGTATTCTTGAACCCTCATCTCCCGGATTATCATTATAATATTGATCAGCCCCCGGGAAGTTGGTATGATACTGGATATTGATAATATCATCAGTCCATCGGTTCGACAGGTCCGAAACTACTGCAGTTGCAGCGCTTGCATCTGCAGATGAGTTGTTGGTAAAATGTTCAAGGAGAACGCCTCTTGATCTTCTTCCTATCCAGACATCATCGAAAGCCAGACCGTCATTCTCCTGTGCAGTTCCGTCAGATCCATATACTACCCTGAATTTGACATCCTTTTTACCTATTAGATCATCCAGTTTATGCTTTGCCTCTCCCCATCCCTTATCAAGATCGGAACCTGCTGTCCATCCTATCTGATCCCCACCGGGTCTTCCCTGGATGAGTGTTGAGTTGAACCAGTTGATGCCATCAAGATATGAACCGACATACTGCCAGTCTTCCTTATCCCCGATCCTGGCATCCTTTATCCTGTACTGGAGAGCTGCTCCATCCCTGTTCTTGTCAAAATTTGTCCAGAGCCTGATGCTTATCATGGGCCTCTGGATTGAATCGAAATTAAAACAGGGACTCACAATTGAGGATTGCTCCGGCTTCTGGACCGATTTATCGAAATTCGTATACCAGGCATTGCTCCCCGAGGCAGCACTGTTTATTACACTTCTTGACGGAGTGCCAAATGCCCATGTATTAAGTGTATCATAATTCTTAACCCAGTTTCCGTTGCCATTTTCGAAATTTTCGAAGTAATCATCTTTTGCTAGGGAAATTGTCGGCCGTATGTATAGAGTCTTTGTTATTGTATCATTACAACCCCTGTAACTGGTCCTGACAATATATTCAACTTTAAGCCGGCCAACAGGAGGTTGCAGATATCCGTGATTCTTTACATTGAGAAGTGTATCCTTATCGGCAAATATCCACATGCGTGATGTTATCGCCGTTGAGGATGTTGTTGAATCAAACAGGAATATTGAGTCATTGACATGCTTGCACTCATTTTCCCACCTGAAATCTGCCTTCGGCTTGTATCCCATTTCAATTGTCTCAATATCAGTTGCAGAGCAATTATTTATAGTTGTTGCCTTGAGCGTGATTCTATGGAAGCCGCCTGTTGAATAGAGATGTCCGGGGCTCTTAACGCTGTCGGGAATATTCACCCCCTGATCAGAGAACTCCCAGTTCCATTTGCGTATCGGATCTGCAGAGGTAGTGGTATTAATAAACCTTGTTGTATCCCTGGAGCCTGAAATGCAGGAGTCGGCCGCAGCGAAAGAGACTGCTGGTGCCGCATTTATAATGATAGGCACCCTGGTAGAGTCTTTGCAAACCGAATTTGTATACTTATATTTAATAAACGCATTGCCAATCGCTTTTGACGGATCGAGGGCTCCTGATGTCACAGGCCCGGTAAATACTCCTCCGGCCGGGCTGGCAAAAAGGTCAACCATGGGATCATTACTGCAGAATACCGAACTATCAGCAATATTGAGTGTTATCGGAGGCATTCCAATAATATTTATAGGCAGTTCCAGAAAATACCAGGATGTAAAATGAATATCCGATGCCGCATAAAAGTATATATAGTTGTTTTGATATCCGGGCGTAAGCTTCGAAGGGTCGAACGTAAGAGTTGTGTCATTCGGCTGGCTCACAAATCCATTGTAATCAGAAAGGAATAAATATCTTACGGGAAATCCCGGCAGGATATCTTTTACTATTGCTGTGCCCTGGGGACCGTTCTGGCAATAGATTGTATCTACTCCTGATATATAGGTAGTTACTCCATGCACATATATTACGGAAATAGCATCCTGACTGCAAGAATGGTCGTTAATATGATATGTGATCGGAAATGGAGATGTTTTATAATCAACTGATTTTGGTGAAAAGCTTCCATTGAGAACCCCCGTTCCCCAAAAATAGCCACCTGAAGGTGATGCAGTTAATACTTTATCAGGATCTGTAGACAGAAAACTGGTTTGAGTCATGGTGATCCTGGCGAGCGAATTGCTCCTGACCGGGTCGCCAACCTTTGGAGTGCTGTTGGAAGATTTCGGAGTTACCTCGAATACTATACTACTGTCAAGATCGATTGACTTCATTGTATAATTGATGGAAGTCTCACCAGGTATTACAGAACTGCCCCTGTACCATTTGAACGTTGACACGCCTTCAGGTTTTGAAGCGTATGTATAAGTATACCGTCCTGTAAGCACACTGTCGACCATTCTTTTCCCGTCGATACAAACATTGCTTGCAACAGGTTTTGTTCCTGCAGGGTCACTGACTGTTGAGGACATTGTAAAGGTCACCGGATCACCGGTATTCGGAAAGCCTGTTGCCGAAACAGGTGTTATTTCCACCCCCATCGTAGCACCACCGTCAGCAGAAGTAAGAAGATATGTCGAAGATGTTTCACCGGCAACAACATCACCATCCCGGAACCACCTGTACTGTGTTGCTCCCTGGGCATCCCCGTCCGGATCCGAATATGTAAATGTGGCTGTTAGTGTAGTTCCCACCTGAACAGGAGTTCCTGTAATATTTACTCCTGTAGCCGAAGGCTTGGTATTTGCAGGTCCAAAGCCTGCCAGAGTGGTAACTTTGGTCCCTGTTGTTGATCCGGTAAGCGTTTTTGGAGTAACAGAGAATTTGAAATACATTCCCTGCTCGTTGAGCTTTATAACGTGAGTCAAAGCAGTCTCTCCAGGAATGGCATTATAGGATCCGCCAAGTGTGGCTGAGGAGAGCCATTCATATAATGAACCGCTTTCAAGATCACCCTCTGCGTCCGAATAGACATACTGGCCCGTTAGCGCTTCGCCAACATTTTTTATTCCTGATATTGACGGAGATGAAGCTACCGGAGGCGGGTTTGTAACCGGACCGACCCATGTGACACTTGTAACCGGTGTTCCTGTTGTCGTACCTGTCTGTGCGACAGGAGTAACTTTAAATCCGATATACTTTCCAAATTCGTTGTTTGTGAGCTGATAATACTGTGCAGTTGCACCTCCTATAACTGCAGATCCGGTACCAGAAGCATCGGTCCCTGTGTACCATTGATAAACGGAATTGCCCTCAAGGTCACCTTCATTATCAGAATATGTATAGTGGCCGCTAAGTATGTCAGCCACTTTTACCGTCCCTGTAACTGTTATATTAGAAACTACCGGTGGGTCGTTAACAACGGGGCCGACCCATACAGTTGAAGATGCCTGGTTACCGGTAATCGTTCCGGATACGGCAATAGGTCTTACCCTGAATCCCATATATTTTCCCAGTTCTGCATTTGTCAGCTGGTAGGTTAATGAAGTTGCTCCGGGAACAGACTGTGCATTTGTTCCGAGTGCATCATCGGCTGTAATCCACTGGTAAACCGATGCTCCTTCAGGATCGCCTTCTGCATCGGTGTAAACGTATGTACCAGTCAATATATTTTTAACCTTTGGAATTCCGGTAACCTGAACATTGCTGGCAACAGGCTTGGCGTTTGGTGTTATCGGGCCGAACCAGCCGCTGCTGCACGAAGAAGGGGCAAGAGGAACTGAACCGTCAGAAACCCTGATGCATATCTGAAGATATTTCCCAGCATCTGCAGCAGTCAGAAGATATGTTTTATCAGTTCCTGCCTTTGTTGCGACCCAGGTGGAGTTTGTTCCGGCATTATCATCGGCCACGTACCACGATATCTCAGTTTTTGAAAGCACTTCTGCATTACAGGCACCCGCCGTATATGTATACCCGGCCGTCAGTGTTGCTCCCTGTGTGGGAGAACCTGTTATCTGTACAGCTGAAGCTACAGGTTTTGGATTAACCGTATACGTAACGGTTGCATCATTTGTACAATTTGATAATGTATTTGTGACTCTTGGATAAAACATCAATCCGTTTGTTATAGTCCGGCTTGTCGGTGTTGTTACAGTTGTAGTATGTCCTGCGTCGCTGTACCAAGTAACGGTCCTGTTTGCAGCAGCTCCGGTAATTGAACTCTCGAGCAACGTAAGGTTGATGCCTGCTGCTGAACCGCTTCCGTATGTATCCTCGCAAACGGAGGGTGTCTGATTATTTGCTACAGGAGCAGGATTGACAGTAAGCTGTTTGCTTGCAGTTGTTGTTCCGCACGATCCGCCGCTGGTTGTGAGAACAAGAGTAGTTGTGCCTGTCCATCCTGCAGCAGGTGTCCATGTTGCATTCAGATCAGTAGCCGATGGAGTAAACGTTCCCAGGTCTGTAGTCGCCCAGGTCCCTCCTGTGGCTCCGCCTCCGACCGATCCTCCAAGCGCTGCAGTGGTTCCGTCCATGCAGATATCCGCCATTGCTATACCCGCATTTGCGGTAGGATTAGGATTTACTGTAAGTGATTTTGTTGCGAATACTGTCCCGCACGATCCGCCGCTTGTTGTAAGGGTCAGTATTACCGGAGATGATGAAGAAGCAGATGCTGTATACGTTGCTGTTGCGAAGCCTGAAGTGGTATTGCCTGTGAAGGTACCACCTGCTGATCCGTCGGACCAGATCGCACCTGTTGCTCCTCCTCCGAATGACCCGCCAAGTGCAGCTGTTGTTCCGCTCTGGCAGATTGCTGTTAAAGCAGCTCCGGCATTAACAGTAGGATTCGCATTTACTACAATTGTCTTGGTTACAATTAATATTGAACATGTACCGCCAATAGCCGTAAGTGTAAGTGTTATGGTACCTGATGCGGAGGCAGTGTAGGTTGCCGTACCCGGTGTTGAACCTCCATTATTGGTAAAAGTACCCAGTGGATCGCTGCTGGTCCATATCGCACCTGTTGCATCACCTCCGAAAGTTCCTCCCAGGGGATCAGATGTTCCTCCCTGGCAAATTGCATTCATTGCCGGACCGACGCTTACGCATTGTCCAGAGACCTTTGCTGCGAACAGCGGCAGCATTATTATGAATAAGAAGGCTAATCTTTTCATCTTGGTTTTTTTTGCAGTTAAATCCCGGTGCTCTTTCCCGTGCTAAAATCTGAATTTAAGAAAGCTGATCATCGAGTTCACCTCATAGGTGTTCCTCCCTACAGCAATAATATAACCATCATCTCCAGAAACAAGGTCATTGACTGACTGGTCTCCGGTACTTCCCTTAATCATTGCCTTACCAGCCACAGGGTTTCCGTCAGCACCTATTTCTGCGACAAGCATTCTCAGACCTGGATTGATATTGACATATCCTCCAATGAGAAAATCGCCGTTATTGTATGTGGTTATTGAACTTACAGATGTTGAAAAGTTACTTATGGAGAATTTATTGGAAAAAACAGGTGCGGCAAAAATATCCTTTTTAAGCTTCACAATATATGCCTGCTGGACGGCTGAGGAGTTACCGATGGTCCCGGCAATAAGGTATCCATCCTGAAGTACTTCAACTCCTGATGAATACTCATCATCAGCTGTGCCGTATATCCGCTGGCCTACAACCTTGCCCAGGGAGTTGAGCTTCAATATGAAGAGATTGTTTCCTGCAAAGCCGCTGTTTTTAGGTGACAGGTCTGTTGTACCTAGAACAAAATAGCCTCCGTCAATATCCTTTTTAATAGCTGAAGCAGCTTCATTGCCAGGAAAGCCTTTCTGATAGGAATCCAGGCTGTCTCCGGTGGCTGAAATGCTAAGAATAAAAAGGTCGGTCTTCCCCGCGGCATTACCTGTTGAATCAGTGACCGGGGCATTCATGACATCAGTTGTACCAAGTACAAAAAATCCGGTTGATGATTCAGCAATATCCTTTCCTGTCTGGTTTCCCGCACCTCCATAGGCTTTTCTCCATAATATCTGGCCTGTTGAGGAAATCTTGACAACAAAGAGATCCGTTTTTCTGTTGCCGGAAGTTGTATCAGACAGTGTCCCGACACAAAGCAAAGAACCATCGTTCAGCTGATATACCTTTTGTCCAAGATCATCTTTCTTACCCCCGGTTGTAACCTGCCATTTAACATTACCCGACCAGTCAGTCTTAATCACGACCATATTTTTATTGTTGAGAGAATCCACAATAGTCCCGTTCAGCCTGGTAATGACCTCCATCTGACCTGCAATAATGTAACCGTCAGAGGCAATTGCCACACTGTAACCTATATCTTCCCGGGTATCACCATAAAACTTCAGAGTATAGGGGTCCTCAATATTTTTCTGGCATGCTGTAAAAAATAAAAGCAGCACAACAGGTATAACAGTAATCCTTTTCATCATTAAGCCTTTTTCTTAGAAGGTTTATAGAAAATATAGGTATAACCCAGGTTCACGTTTAAAGTATTGAGCCTGAAGCCGGGGCTTGACCAGAGGTAAAACTGTTCAAGCTGATCAGTATTTTTTCCACCTGCTTTATTCTGATCCATAATTCCGAAATTTCCCCTGGCCTCAAGGAAGAGGAATCCTCTCGGGATCTTATATTTCAGTCCAAATCCGGCTTGTCCAAAGAAATCTATAGGAATTCTTGAATCCCTGACATTGAGTGTTCCACCCGACCTGGGATAAGGATTATTCTTATCAGTCATATTCAGGGTAACATCAGCTGAAGTGGAAAGATTCAGTGCAACGCCCATGCCGGCCCTTATGAATGGTGTAAATTTGGCAAATGCCGGCAGATCATAGCTTACAAATACAGGAATCTCAAGTCTCATCTGGGTTTCAATGTATTGGATCTTTCCCCATTCGTAATAATCAACTATGTTCGTAAACCTGACCTGAGAAAACCCTGCTCCGAAACCTGCTTCAAGCTTTGGAGCTATCCTGAACTTGCCCTCCAGTGAGAGGAAAATATTCGCGGCATCAGTTTTATATACCGATTTGCCAGGCTGACCGGATGTCGGATGTTCCTGGACAAAAGTAAGGAAGGGATAATTTAAGCCTGTCCTGACACTGAGGAGCAATACTGGCTTGACAGTAAAACTGTTATACAGGTATACAAAACTTGAGTGATCGGTTGGACTAAGCTGATATTCGGGATTATCCTTCAGAAAAGCAAGCATTGACGAGTCTGCCTCCTTCAGCTGGTCATTCAGTAAAAGCGTTTGAATCAGAAGCTTGTAAGCGGTCAGAGCCTCCTCCTTCTTAAAGCCCGATTTCAGACACTCTGCCAGGAGGTCGGGAATAAGGTCAACCTGCCCTTTGGAAAAATAGGTCTCAGCACTCTTCAGCTTCTCAGCGCATGTTCCTGCCTCCTGGGCCAGAAGCCCAGTAGTATTAATGCAGAGAATGACGAAGAACAGAATAAGGGACGGAATGCGGGTTAGTTTGATGGTCTTCATTTCCGTGGCTTCGTTATTTATTAATTACGTTAACCTTTATGTTGAGATCCTTTTCATTACAGGTCTTTTCGAAAGCTACATCCTTGCCTACATAGGTCGCCCATTCGTCAGCATGGAAGTTCCTTGTGAGAATGCTGCAGATATCCTCGGCCAGTGTATTGACCTCAGTCGGGCGTCCGACCACATTGTTGACGCCTTCGTATGTACCTGATATAATAATCTGGCCATCGGGGCTGAACTCAATAACCATTACAAAGCCGTCGTTATCCGTGAAATTTATGGGAGGAGTTGTAAGATCACGGGTATCCCATAGCTTAAGCGTCTTGTCACCACTGGCTGTTGCCATCTGGGACAGTTTATTATTAAACTGAATATCATTAATTTCAGCCGTATGAGCCTTGACTTCCGAAATCTTTTGCCTGGTTGATATATCCCATAGCTCAACATAACCATCGGAATAGCCTACTGCCAGCGTGTTGGCCTCAGGCTTGAACCTGACAGTTTTGATCGTTTTGCCTGGTGATTCGAGCCTGAAGATATCTGAACTCTTTTCAGGATTCCATACAAGCGCCTTCCCGTCGTTGCTTACCCCTGCTATATAGTTGCCATTTGATGAGACATCAATATAGTTGATCTTAACAAGTTCTGGTCCGATATTTACAGAAGTCTTGGCTGCAAAATCCCACCGAAGCACCTTTCCGTCAAGCGAGGCGGAGTAGAGATATTTGCCGTCATATGAGAACACAAGCGATTTGATCTTTCCTGTATGCCCTTTCAGTTCGTATTGGATTGCGTTCCCTGATTTTATCGGGATCATCCTGATCGCAGAGTTACTCTCTCCGCAGGCCAGCCAGTTTGCATCAGGACTAACTGCAAGCACCTCTATTATTTCAGTGCCGGAATATACGATCTGAAGGTTCTGATCCTTGTCGTCAAGATTACCTTTCATAACCTTTCCGTCATATCCTGAGGTATAGAACTCACGTTTCCCGGGAACGAAAGCAATACTCTTGATCTCACCCGTATGTCCCTTGAAAACCTTATAATTTGAATTTCCGTATTTTTTTGCAACGTTATACAACCCCTGGTAGATATCGGCATCATTTGACTGGCCTCCGTTTCGTGTATTAAAGAGGTAGGCCTGGTATGCGAGAAGCGTCTGAAGATCCTTCTGCCCCTCTACCTGCAGAGACTTTATAGACATTGATTTTCCAATAGAGAGCATCCTGAGCCTGTTGGCTTCAATTTTCTGCTCGGTTGCAATTTTGGCGTTCTGCACGGCAACAATTCGTGCCCGCTTGGCTGCAGCGGCTGAGTCTTCAGCATTACGTTTCTGCTTTGTAGCCTCATTGGCATTCTTAACAGCAAGTGTACGCTGGTTATCAGCAATTTCCTTCTGTTTAAGGGCCTCCGCCTCATTCTCCTGCGCCAGTACCTTGGCTGAATCTGCGCGCATCTTCTGCTCGGTTGCCACATGTGAAGATGAATCTGCTTTTGTACGCTGGACCTGTTCTGCCCTGGCATTTGCATCTGCCTTTTGAGTAGCCCTGTCGGCTGCTATCTTCTGGACAAAGGCGAAAAGCATGAATCCGACTGATATAATTGCTGCTGTTCCAAGGATCATCGCAACGATCCTTGCTCTCTTTATCTGTCGTTTCTGCAGCCTGATCTTGTTCTCCTCCTCGGCGTTGTACTCTTTCTCGCTTGTGCGGAGGTAGACCATTGCCCTTTCGAAAGCGGGATCGAATCTTTCAGCCCATTGCAGGGTTGGTTTCTGCTGATCGCGCCAGTTAATTGCGAGCTGAAGATCCGGTGGCCTCCATAGGGTTGTCTTTCCCTGCTGGTACATTGCCGATGCCTCCGAAAGGCGGAGATACATCTGTACGGACTGGGCTTCCTCATCAACCCACTGTCTCAGCCTGTCCCACAATCTCATAATGCTTTCGTGAGAAAGGTCTATCACCGAATCATCGCTTAATGGAATACCTTCCCTTGGTGTGACGAATGATCTTGATGTTATCCTGAATCTTTCGATTACGTCAAAAAGTTCTTCACTTGTACAGCCTGCAGCTGATTTTATTGCGCTAACCTTGAGTGGGTGTCTAATTCCTTTATTGTCGGCTCCCTTTTCAGTAATTGATTTGAACATCTTCTCGCAGATCTCCCTGCCTCCCGGGCTGAGCTCTTCGAAGGCTTCGTTTGCGTGGCGCGACATTGCATCGCTCATTGTTCCAACTGAATCATAGTCGGAAAATGAGACTGGCCTTCCCGGTTCATCGAGCTCCTGCCAGTACGACCATGTTCTCATAAGTGCATGCTGAAGTACCGGAAGCTGATCAGTCTGGTCGCCTATATCACCAAGAAGTGTATCGACAAGCTTTGCATCGATACTGGCCCCTGCATACCTTGCAGGTCCCTCAATAGCAGATTTGTAATTATCCCTGTTCATATGGGGAACGAGATAGTTACTGCTGTTTATAAGCTGAGTAAGCCCCTGAAAATGTGCGCACTCTCCGATAAAATCGGATCGCATTGTTATTATTGAATATATCTCTATAGATTGCTGAACAACTGAATTTTCGAGAAGTGTCACAAAAGATGTCGCATCAGTATCGGACGTTGCGGAAGCGCCTGAAATGCTGTATCTGAAGAGCTCCTCGAACTGGTCGACAAGAATGAGTATCTTTTCACTGTTTTTGATAACAAGATCCCTTATTACCTTTGTAAGTCCATCCTGGCCGGAAGCAAGTATTGATGCAATTGTCTTTTTTACGGATTCAATATCATTATTTTCCGGCACTGCAAGGGCAAGTGCCTCAGTCAGGTTTCCTATAGGGTCATTGCCCGGACGGAATGTAAGTATCTTCCACAATGATGTTGTATTGTCACCAAGCCTGTTCACCCTGGGAAGAACGCCACAGTAAATAAGCGATGACTTACCGGTACCGGATGCGCCCATAACTGTAACGAACCTGTTTTTAAGAAGCTTTCGGAGGACCTCTTCGCTTTCTCCTTCTCTTCCGAAGAACAGGTCACTCTCCTCCGGCAGAAAGGGCCTCAGCCCAGGGAAAGGATTAATTTTTTTAAAATTGCTTTCTGGTCCCATAATTAAAATATATAACCTGACTAAATTCTGATCCCAATAACCAGTATATCATCAACCTGGTCGTTATTCCCCATCCAGTCAAAAAGTGTTGTTTTAAGCTTTTCCTTCTGTTCCTCCAGCGAATAATTATGGATCTCAAACAAAAGCTGCTCGAATCTTTTTGTAAAGAACTTCTTGTTTTCAGGTCCGCCAAACTGATCGGCATACCCGTCGGAGAACATGTAGATCATATCGCCGTCAAGAAGTCTGATCTCATTGTTTGCAAAGAGCTGTTCCTGTCCGTCCACAAAGGCGCCAATCGGGAACCTGTCTCCTTTTATCTTATTCATATTATTATCCCTTATATGAATAAGCGGATTATTTGCGCCTGCGAAATCGAGTTTTTTATTTTTGAAATCGAATACGCAAAGGGTCATATCCATGCCATCTTTGATAGAAGTCTCGCCTGTATTCTCATTAAGGGTTTGTATGACCCCCTTATTCAATTCATTAAGAATATCAGAAGCCTTCCTTGCCTTCTGAACAGTAACGGCATTATTCAGCTGATTGAATCCTACAATTGACATGAAGGCTCCGGGGACTCCGTGACCTGTACAGTCGACAGCAGCGATCATAACAAGTCCTGATGCTGCTGACATCCAGTAGAAGTCTCCGCTTACAATATCCTTCGGCATGTAGAAAATGAAATAGCTCTTTATATATTTATCAAGAAGATTGTATGAAGGAAGTATAGCGGTCTGTATCCTGCGGGCATAATAAATGCTGTCCATTATATGCTTCTTCTGCTCCTCAATCTCGGTATATGCTTCGTTAAGCATAGTATTTTTCTCGGCAAGGGCATCGCGCTGTGATTCGATCTCTTCTTTCTGTTTCTCGATCCTGAGTGTTCTCTCCTTCACCTTTTCCTCAAGTTCATAATAGTAGCTTTCAAGCTGAGCAATCATCATATTGAATTTCTCGGAAAGGCGCGTGATCTCATTATTCCCTGTCACTTCAGCACGTTCGCGAAGGTTACCGTTTGTTATCCTGTCAACATTGTCGACAAGGTTCCGTACAGGATTTGTGATCACCTTGGTTTTCCTGTACATCAGGATGCTTACGATCATCATTGTGATAAGGAAAACTATAAGGAACCTGAAAACCTCTGTCTTGAAGAGCATTTTCTGAGAAGTACGGTCAGAAATTATACGGATAACCGATCCCTTGTAAAGGCTTGACATCGGCTTTTCCGAAAGATTCGCCCTCTCCTGGTAAATATACTGGTACTGGTACCATGAATGACCAACATTCTCCGTAAAGCTTGTAGTGTCCTTATTCTGGAATGCATTCAGCAGGTTTTTCTCCTGGCTTTCAACTGTCAGCGCATTCTTATTCATGCTGAAAGGCCCGTCGGCCATGAAGTAGAGTTCAACGTCAATGATTCCTTCTGTCTCACTTTTAAGTTCACTCTTGACATCCTCGATCGCCTGGATTATCTCTTCGACCTTTTTTGAATAGGCTCCGATCTCTATTATGAACTTCCTGTCAAGCGTAGGCTGGTAGGAGTATTTTTTCGGCCGTTTTGTCTTGGCCTCAATAGCAAAAAGATCAGATTTGAATTTACCGGAATCGATAATGGCAAGAAGGTATTTTTTAAAGACATCACCATAGGAGAACAGATTAGCGCCCAGATCCGCCCTGAATGTTGTATTGACTATGATTCCATCTGATGACATGACATAGAGATCCTCGTATTCAGGATTCATCCCTATCTTCTTTGCAATGGCCGTGAGGTCGAGTTTGCTTATATTGTCTGTATTGGCGAAATAGTCGTTAATAAGCTTTGAACTAAGCTCCCTGAACCTGTTAGTGTATTCAACATCGATGATATTAACAGCAATATCCTGGAATCTGAGAACCTTTGTAACTTCGTTCGCAAGCATTGAGTTCTTATCGTCTATCCCTTTCTTAATAAGGTTGCTTGTATGCTGGAAATTTAGTACCGCAAAAAGAAGCAACGCCAGTAGTGTTGGTACTACTATGTTGAGTATCAGCTGTCTGAATATAGTTGTCCTTCTTTTTGCCATCCAGCTATTTTAAATTGTTTTCCATTTTGTCTATATGCTTGTACAGGTTGAATGACTTGTCAGGGAAAATAGCCTGGAAATCTTCCAGATTGCTAAGGTTCAGCAGGTAATATGAACCATGCCTTTTCAATATCATTCCTGCAGAAGCCTCAAAGTTGCCCTTGTTCAGGATCATTGTTTTTCCATTTGCTTCAGATTGATCTTCGAACCAAAGAAAGTATTCTTCATCAGTGCTGATATCAATTGCACTGAGATCCTTACCGTACTTCATGTGCTCCGAAAGGAAGAGAAGCTCATCTTCTGGTATTCCGGCAAATTCCTTTGAGAGCATTGAAGTCTTTTCAAAAAGGAAATCACTGCCTGCAAATTCCCCGTTTACAATGGCCCTGAGAAGCGGCATGTTCTCCTTAGGTATCCTTGTTGATACAGCCTTGAAGATATTGTTGTTACTTCTCCCTATTAGCCTGGCAGCCTCCTCTCTCAGTATCTTTTCCGGGCTGAAAAGAAGAGCTGTAACTGATTCCTCAATGTCTTTTTCAGTGATTGATTCAATTGAGTGCAGTGCACAAGCTTTTGACCATATACTCAGCAGGTTATAATCTCTGTTCAGAATATCTTCGATGAGCTTACTGTACTCGGGGATCTCCCCCGGATAGAACTGGTGGAGGTTTTTAAGCTTTTCCTCCTCCGGCACAACATCAACAAGCGAAACAAGACGGGGCTTAATGGCATCATCAATTACTATATCTATCATTTCGAGTGCATAGTTCACAGAGCCTACAGTTCCGTTTTCAAGGTTGGCTCTGATCTTATCTAGAGAGCTCCTGTCGTATGCAATTGACAATATATTGAAGAGAAAATTATTCCACGATGCAGTCTCCCTGTCCATGATGCTTTTAAGAAGTGCATTCTCAGTCCCTGAAAGCGAAGCCTGTGCTGAGATATTCCAGGTCAGCATGCCTATAATCTCCGTAACAAGCTGATGAAGCTTATCCTTTTCATCCGTATCTGCCTTATATCCGCATCTTACCAAAAGTTCCGAGGCAGTCTCCTTAAGCATCCTTGAGTTTGACCACAGCCTGGCGAAAAGAAAATCCGTATTTTCCCTGGCACACGACCTGCCTATAAGTCTAATAATTGTTTTACTCAGGCTGGTATTGCCGGTGGATCCAAGATAGGCACGGAAAAGGAAAGGATATGCTTTATTCTCAAAGCTTTCAAGCACAATAATTGAATCTTTTTCAAGTCCTCTGATCTTAAGGCAATCGCAAACCTCGCCAATCATGTCATCAAGCCGGAATTTGCCAATCAGGTAAATGGCGAGCCTCTTCGACTCTATATTATTATCCCTTAAAAGCCTCAGAATCTCGGTTGTCTGAGGGAGCCTTGAATCGGCGAGGGTTTTACGAGCATTAATAATCTTTTCATCTTCCGCTACAGGAGTAACATACTTTTCCAGTCTTCTCGGATCGCCTTTAGATTCATCAAGCTGATCTATGACCTCTGCAGCCTTATGTCTTATTGCTTCATCTATCTGGTGCGAACCGGCTATTTTTCTTAAAACAGGAAGCATTGAAAGGTCCTGTACAGCTTCAGAATGATCGGTGATCTGCTTAAATAGCCATTTGTTATCAGCGTTATCAATTATCGACATATCGCCTGTAACCAGCCTGTAGTAGCTGCTCCTGAACATCGACACTCCGGCCGATTGGCTTTTCAGGTCAACCCAGTTGTCCGTAGTGCCGGCAGCTGTTGCAACAGCACCAACCGTTTCAAGTGAATCCCTTATTGATTTCCTGTATTCACGGTAAAGGCGGAAGGCAAAATATATCCATGCAAGTATGATAACGAATAGAACCCATGAGAAATGAATAAGTTTTATAAATGAGATCGCCCCCAGACCTGCAAGAAGTAGTCCGGAAGAAAGAGCAGATATCTCATTTACTGTTCCGTCGATCCCCGACTGGACCTCGTATCTGATCTTTTCGTCAATGGTCTGGTATATTACCTTGAAAGAAGGAGACTCTATTGAATCCTTAAGTGATTTTGAGAAAAGTCTGGATAAGGCAAGAATAAGGAAGAATATTATAAATCCGCTTACTGCAGCCGGCGTATAACCCATAGTCATGCCAATAATTATAGCGAGGGCTGTAAAAGCTACAACGAGTATCGGAGATATAGCAAGGCAGATCTTAAGGCCGTAATTCTTGATAATATACGAAAAAACAAGAAGCTTTATAAGAAGCGTGAATATCATCATGCTGCCCGTAAACAGACCAAGGAATCTTGCCATATCCTCTTCGAGGGGATACTGAAGCCTCGTAACGGCCATGAATGAATACTGGACGAAGAATGCCGTCATAACCGAGAGGGCTATGAAGATGCCCATTATTCTGATGTATGCACTTTCCCTGAATATTGACAGGCCGTGTTTCTTTTCTTCTTTGGATGTTTCAACAGCAACAAAAGTGAATTTTCTCCCTATAAGTATCTGAACAATAGTGGCGGCAAATATTGTGACGGTACTTATAATCAAGATATTGTGCGGGCTGAATTTAAGTGACAGGAGCACAGGGATCGCATAACAGCTTACGATTATTCCTATTACAAGTCCGGCATCGACGAGACCGAAGAGGCGTTTTCCCTGCCTGAGTGTGAATAGTCTTCCGGTCGTCCCCCAGAATCCAAGCATTGCAAGGATATTGAGAGGGCCAAGCATTACGAAGACTGCGAATGTTGTTATCTTTCCTGGAAAGAAAAGCAGAGCAAGCCAGAGCGTGAAGGTGACCAGTGTAACGAAAATCAGGTTGGTTGTGGCAAACGTGCGGAAGTGCATTTTTGCCTGAAGCCATGTATATGTCCCGGTAAGCACAATACCTGCCAGCCCGGAAATAACATATGCCCTGGCCATCATTTTTTCATCGTAAACTGAAAGGAAAAGGGAATGTGCACTGATATCGAAAGCCCCGAAAAAAATGCCGATAAAGACAGACTGTGTCAACAGCATTCCAACCATTGATTCTTCCCCTGCTTCAACTCCAAGAAGTTGGAACAACCTATCTTTCATGCATTATAGTATAAATTTCGATCTCTAAATTAAGAAATTATTAATATCAACCGTCCGGTAGCAGGCTTTTTTTCAGCAATCTGCCTCTGGTCAATACTAACAATCGAAATTCATTGATGAACTCTACAGCACCGGAATCATTTTCCCCTGCCCCGGAAAGTATTCATCAATCTTTCTGCCAATAGTTCAATATCCGGATCATTCCCGTCCTCAATAAGGCCAGCCTCAAGGTAAAACGGTTCCCTGTCGATGAGTCTCAATTCTATAAATCTCTCCAGTTCACTTTCCTTCAGCCCTTTAAGAAGAGGTCGTGGTTTACTGTCCTTCATCAGGCGTTCCTTCAGCTCTGCCGGTTTCATTTTGAGGTAGATAATCTTCCCGGT
>JBBIIS010000048.1:0-2095 GCA_037446375.1 Bacteroidota bacterium
GGTACTGTCCAAGATAGGCCCCGAGGATATACTGAGTGGAATCAGCCCCATTTGCAAGCTTCACTACCGGTGTTGTTTTGGGTTGGGGGGTCGTTGTCTTCTGGTTTTGCTGCTGGGCGAAAAGGCCGGTTGTAAATAGAAAAGCCAGAAGGGCACCAAATGTTTTTATAGAATATTTCATGTTTTTCATATTTAATTCCTGTTTAATGATTCGCGTTACTTATTAATGATATTGTGTAAATTTATGTAGTAGTATTATTACTCTAGTTATTTGACCCACTTATAATTGCAAAATTGATCACAAGCGCTTCTGCCAGCGGTCCACCTGAATTATTTGCGACAGCAATGTCAAAAGAACCGGCAGCCACTCTTACTACGGAGATAAGATAAGATGAAGCTGTTCCTCCTGATATTGCAACAAATGGAACATCTGTTGCTGAAACTGTCGAATTAGTTACAGTGAATTTAACGGTTGTACCAGTATTCATATTTGCGGCATTCATCGTAATCTGACCGGTGATCTTATTAATCGTAACGCCATTTGTTTTATTTCCAGCCTGAGTTATCGTACCTCCTGAACCATTCGAATAACCAATGCCTCCTGTGCCAGATGAAAGAATGCTTCCGGAAGTTAATATATTTCCATTTGCATCGACTGTGGCAATTGCTGTTCCTCCTGAATTTCTCCATTCCTGTATATTCCCGGTTTGTCCTGCAGTTGAAGTCACAGCAAGTACAGGCGCGGCAGTTCTTGTCCCAACAACATTTAGAGAAGCATCGGTGCCTAAACCGCCAGCAAATGCTAATGCTGAAGCGGTTCCCGTATTTCCATAAATCTCCACACCCCAATAACCGGTAATCTGCATCCTGTCACCATATGCGTTCTGAATAGAGTTCCATGGGTCACCAAAAGTATATCTGGCTGCATTACCTGAACCCCAGCCGTTTATTCCTATTGTTCTCGGGGTGCCTGTCGATGATCCGGTTGCATTTATTGTAACATCACCAAATACAGTTAAAGGAGTTGTAGGCGCGTTAGTTCCTATTCCCAGCCTGTGATTTGTTCCATCCCAGAAAAAGTTTGCATTGTCTTCAGCAAGTGCTTTTCCGGCTCCGATATAAGGAACAGATCCGAGAGTCAGTGTTGAGAATACCGGTAGGGCTGAGAATGTTTTAACACTTGTAATGGTTTGATTTGTACCAAGTAGCATGTCACCGGCGCCTGCAGCCTGCCATTGGGGCGATCCTCCGGTCAATCCGAGGACATAGCCATTTGTCCCGGCTGCAAGCCTTGTACCTGTGCCGCCGGCACCTCCTATTATAATATCACCAACGCTTGTCATTGGCGACAATGCATCGAATGCTGCAGTTTTTGTTGTTGCACCGGTACCTCCGTTGGCAATACCAAGTGTACCTGTAATATCATTAACAAGGCTAACTGCTGCGAATGAAGGATTGCCTGCTGCATTACCATGTAATACTGTGAATGCAGTTCCCTGGTTTACAAAATCAGCGGAGGCAAGACCCAATGTAATATTACCCGATAATGCCTTACCGTTAACTGTGGTCGCAGTTGAAACCCCTCCCAAACCTGCAAGTGTCTGATCACCTGTATTTGTTCCACTGATGCTTGCGTCCCCTGTAAATGTCAAGGTACGTGTCGCATCTCCTGTTATAATGTTAAGCGTCCTTCCGGCGGTTAGGGGCTCATTTGGCTTTATTGTAAGAGCGTTTGCGGTTGCCCCCTTAACAACAAGACCCGTCTGGTTCAGGAGTACTGATGTTATATCAGTATTTGCCCCGGATGCTGCTGCTCCAAGGTTTGTCCTGGCTCCGGCTGCTGTCGTAGCCCCTGTTCCTCCGTTTAGTAATGCTATTGTGGTCCCGTTCCATGTTCCTGACCCTATCGTTCCGACTGTTGTAATATTTCCGCTTCCTGCCCAGGTTGACAAAGCGGTGTTTTCCACGTTATTAAGACCCAGGTTTGTCTTGGCTGTGGCCGCTGTGGTTCCTCCTGTTCCTCCATTTGCCAGACCCAGAGTACCTGTAATATCATTAACAAGGCTAACTGCTGCGAATGAAGGATTGCCTGCTG
>JBBIIS010000048.1:2195-4328 GCA_037446375.1 Bacteroidota bacterium
TAAGAGACTTCCCGTTCAGGTCTACATTACCCGTAGCTCCGCTATACGGCACCTTGTTACTGCCAAGTGTCGTTGATATATTATCAGCATAAGCCGTAGTGGCAAGCTTCGTTGAGTTATCATTGGCCAGTTGAGTGGTGGCAGTCGTACCGTTTGGCAATAGCGGAGTCCCCGAAAGATTTGATGCTGTCCCTGTTGTATTTGCATTGTTGTTAGGTATGTCTGCGGCTAAGAGGACCGGTAACTGCGCATGAGGTAAGGTCCCGGTTGTTATGTCTGTTGCTGATATAGTCACATTGGCGCTTAGAGGATGACCATTAATCGTAGTCGCTGTCAGTGCCCTGTTCGACAGGTCTGTTACCAGATTCGTTACCTGGCTCTCTGCTATATTCGGTATATCTCCTGCTACTGCAGCACTGAACCCTCCTGCTCCATCTCCCTTTAACAGTGAGCTCCCGGATGTTGCAGGTGCATAATCAACCTTTGACGTCGCTGCACTGACATTTGCTCCGTTACCCTTTAACAACCCTGTCAGTGATGTTGTAGTTGCAGCCGTTACATTGTCAAGTATAAGGTTCCTGTCCGGTAAGGTGAGTGTCCTTGCTGTTCCTGTTGTGATCCCTGACAATACAAAACTGGCTCGTTTTGTATTATCCGTCAGATCTGCAAAATAATTATTGATAAGAGACTTCCCGTTCAGGTCTACATTACCCGTAGCTCCGCTATACGGCACCTTCAGTGCATCTGCGTTGGTCCTGTTTGTAACTTCAGTCGAAAGGTTTGTGCTTACAGTGTTCTCTGCTCCAGTTGCCCTAGTGATCTCATTGTTCAGGTTTGTTGTCAGTAATCCTTCAGCAACAGTAGCTCTTGTTATTTCATTATTGAGATTGGTTGTTAGTGTACCTTCTGCAGTTGTCGCCCTTGTTACCTCTGCAGCCAGTGCAGCTGAATTGCTGCCAGATGCTGCATCAACATAGGTCTTCACTGATTTTACAGACGGATATTTTGTATCTGATGTACCATCTGCTGTGACATCTGTGCTCTTGTTGGCCTTATCCTCTTTTAGAAGATCTGCATTGGTCCTGTTTGTAACTTCTGTCGCCAGATTGGTTGTAAGAGTACTCTCAGCTCCGGTTGCCCTTGTGATCTCATTGTTCAGGTTTGTTGTCAGCAAGGCCTCAGCAACAGTAGCTCTTGATATCTCATTATTGAGATTGGTTGTTAGTGTACCTTCTGCAGTTGTCGCCCTTGTTATTTCAGTCGAAAGGTTTGTGGTGAGTGTGCCCTCTGCCGTGGTTGCCCTTGTTGTTTCAGCATCAACATAGGTCTTCACTGATTTGACTGACGGATATTTTGTATCCGATGTGCCATCAGCTGTCACATCTGTGCTCTTGTTGGCCTTATCCTCTTTCAGATTAAGTGCTGTCTGGGTAAGTGTGGATATCGGCTTGTTCAGATCTGAAGTGTTGTCTACATTCTCAAGACCAAGATTAGTCTTGGCTCCCAATACAGTTGATGCTCCGGTGCCTCCGTTTACTATTGGAAGGATACCGGTCACATAATTTGATCCATTCCCTATATTCAGCGGACCGTAAGTCAGGCTGCTTGCTCCGCTGACCTGCAATACGTTCCCTGTTATCAGTCCTCCTGAAACCGGCACTGTTGCTCCATTGATCCTTCCAACAGTTACCAGTCCGGCATTTGTCATTGTTGCATCACCATTGAGTAAAACCTCTTCTGCTATGTTTGATGCATTCCCGACCCACAGGTATCCGTTTGTAAGCACTGATCCTACAGGAGATGTTCCTGAGATCAGGATACTGTCAGCTAATGTAATCCGTCCCTTGCTATCAACTGTAAACTGACTGACATGTGTGCCGCTGCCATATGTTCCGGGGGCGACTCCCGTTGTTGACAGGGAGAGAACTCCCGTGTTGTTTATCGTTGCTTCTCCGCTCATCGGAACAATCTGTGGTGCAGCGCCTGTTTTTCCTACGATCACCTGACCATTTGTCATTGCAGCAGCTTCAATAATGCTGCCTGAGTTTGATATCATCAGACGGTCATTGTTAAGTACTGTCGATGAGTTGGTCCCTCCGTTGGCTATCGGAAGGATCCCCGTTACCTTGCTCG
>JBBIIS010000048.1:4428-13493 GCA_037446375.1 Bacteroidota bacterium
TCGTTCCCAGCCTCTGCCAGTATCCCAGTATACCCGTTGTGGGCGGTGTCGATGTGAGAAGCTTTGCCCCGTCGGTATAGACTCCGCTGTTCGGCGATAATCCTGAAAGTGTCATATCCACAAAGACCGGTGAGGCTCCGGTATGTAAATCCTGAGGTGTTGAAAGGGTTATGCTCCCCGGTGCAAAGGAAACATTAACCTGGTTTGTTGTACCTGAAAGGGTCTTATACTCGTTTGCCGATCCTGCAGCGTTCATCCCCAGCAGTTGGTTTGAGGTTCCAAGTGCTTCTGCGGCTATTGCTTTCCATCCGGCATCATATACAAAGAATGTCTTTGTTGTTGTGTCATACACAAGCAATCCCTGCGCGGGGGAAGCAATTGCAAGGCGTTGCACAGTGGTCATCCTTGGTACCAGCAACCCTCGCTGAACTGATCTCAGTTCAAGTATCGCTGAAATATCAGGGGCGATATTTACTTCACTTATCCCTACGCCCTGCCCGTGTAGATTCTGACTTGTCAGCGCTAGTGTCAGAATTAAAATGGACAATAAAAATCTCAGGTGGACAGGAAATGTCCCCTTGAGGGTGTCCCTCCATTTTGCTGAGGGCTGTTTTTGTTTGTTTTGCACCGTATTCATAGTATACCTCCTCAAATTTTGTGGTATTTTTTATTCAATAGGAATGATTCCCTTTGGCAATTCAAAGGATAAGATGTAATTCCGGCAGAACTACCGGATCTTACAAGATTGTTCTTGTATAGGTTAGGGCTTCTCAGACTTCAGCCTTTATAAATAACAAAAAAATTTCATCCGACCTTAATATCTTTTTTTTTAAAGCCGATCAATCTTTTATACTATTTTTCTGCCCGCCCGGCAATTTTCAGACGGACCTGTTCATCTCTTTTTTCAAGACCAATAATAGTGACTCAAGGTTGCACTAAACAACAATGAATCTTCAATCTAAAGATAACATTTATTTGAGATGTGAAACATATTTTTTTGACAAATGGCCGGAATCAAACGACTATCAGGTCGTTGTGGTAAAGAAAAACCGCCAGACATAATATCCGGCGGTTAAGAATGCTCTTTAGCTGTTTCCTAAATTATCAGCATTGCATCACCATAGGTACCGAATCTGTACTTCTCCTTAACGGCTGTTTTATAGGCATCGAAAAGGAGTTCATAGCCGGCAAAAGCTGAGACCATCATGAGTAAAGTTGAATATGGAAGATGGAAGTTACTTATCATCATATCAGGCACTTTGAACTCATAGGGTGGAAATATGAATTTATTTGTCCAGCCATCGAATGGTTTAAGTAATCCGTTCGTTGAAACAGAACTTTCAAGTGTCCTTACGACAGTAGTTCCAACCGCACAGATCTTATTTCTGGACTCTTTAGCCTTATTCACGATTTCTGTGGCACCTTCGGTGATAATGATTCTCTCCGAATCCACCTTGTGCTTGGTAAGATCTTCAACGTCCACGCTTCTGAAGTTTCCAAGTCCGACATGAAGTGTTATTTCAGCAAAATCCACTCCGATAATTTCCAGTTTCTTAAGAAGTTCACGGCTGAAATGGAGTCCTGCAGTCGGTGCTGCGACTGCACCCTCATGCTTTGCAAAAATAGTCTGGTACCTCTCATTATCCTCAGGCTCAACCTTTCTGTTTATGAATTTAGGCAGCGGAGTCTCGCCCAGACTGTAAAGAGTCTGTTTAAATTCATCATATGTGCCGTCGTAGAGGAATCTGAGAGTTCTTCCCCTGGAAGTAGTGTTGTCGATAACCTCGGCAACGAGAACATCATTCTCGCCGAAATAGAGCTTGTTCCCAATTCTTATTTTTCTTGCAGGGTCGACAAGCACATCCCAAAGTCTTTGTTCCCTGTTGAGTTCGCGAAGCAGGAAAACTTCAATCTCCGCTCCCGTTTTTTCCTTGTTACCATAAAGCCTTGCGGGAAATACTTTGGTATTGTTAAAGACAAGCACATCGTGTTCTCCGAAATAATTGATGATATCCTTAAAAACCTTGTGCTCAAATTCCCCTGTCTTGCGGTTTACGACAAACAGCCTTGATTCATCCCTGTTTTCTGAGGGGTAAAGGGCAATAAGATCCTGCGGGAGATTGTACCTGAATTGTGATAATTTCATAAGTTATATATAATAATAAATTCAAATTAACGAACCCGTTATACGTTAAAACATCAGGTTTGTTTCATTTGTTCCAGAAATAATCTGAATTTTTCCAGAGTAAGGGCCTCTTCTATTCTGTATGACCCTATAGCGGTGCGCTGAAGGGCCGAAAGGTATGCACCGCTGCCAAGGGCTTTACCAAGATCCCTTGCGAACGACCGGATATAGGTACCCTTGCTGCAAACGATCCTTACCCGAGCCTCAGGAGAATTAAAGTATAATAGTTCTATTTCCTTTATAACAATCCTGACGGGCTCCATCTTTTTTTCCACCCCTTTTCTTGCATATTCATAGGCTCTTTTGCCATCAATGAATTTCGCAGAATATATCGGTGGCATCTGTTCAATCTCACCAACAAAACTTTCCAGAGTTTTTTCCAGAAGCTCGTTCGTTATATGACCTGCCGGAAAGGTTCCGTCAACCTGAGTTTCAAGATCAAATGATGGGGTTGTCTGGCCAAAATGAATTGTTGCTATGTATTCCTTATCAAGGTTCAGGAATTCATCGAGCCTTTTTGTTGCGCTTCCGGTGCAGACTATTAAGAGTCCTTCCGCCAGCGGATCGAGGGTTCCTGCGTGTCCAACCTTAATCTTCCGTATATTATAAGCAGACCGGATCATTATCCTGATCTTATTTATCATATCAAAAGATGTCCAATGGACTGGTTTGTCAAAAGTGAGAATTTGTCCCGCTTCGAAATAAGTTTTTTTTTCTTCTGTCATTAATCCGGCCTATCCGAGTAATAATGAAAGAATTCCGACTGCAGCACAATAGATAGCAAACCATGTCATCTTGCTTTTTTTAACAAGGTCGACCATCCATTTGCATGCAAAATAGCCTGATATAAAAGCTGCAATAAATCCCAGAAGTATTATTTCAATTCCTGAACCGGTTGCATTTCCAACACCGGATTTTAATTCAAGAAGATTAGCTCCCACAACCGGAACGAGTACCATCAGAAAGGAAAAACGGGCAAGTTCCTCCTTCTTGTTTCCAAGCATCATACCGGTGGCGATCGTTGCACCTGATCTTGATATGGCAGGAACGATAGCCACAGCCTGGGCGATCCCAATAATAAAGGCGTCGAGGTATGATATCGGCTTCTCACGCGGCTTAAAGAAAAGTGTCAGAAACAGAAGGATCGATGTAATAAAAAACTGTATCCCAAGTGCGATCATATTCCCGTTAAACATGTTTTCCAGGTAATTCTTCAGAAATATCCCTGCAAGGCCGGCAGGTATCATAGACACAATTAGCTTGAAAATATATATGGTCTCTTCATTCATTTTGAATCTGAACAGACCTTTAAAAAGCGCGGCAATATCTTTCCAGAAAACTGCAAGTGTGCTTAAAACGGTAGCCCCGTGAACAGCAATCGTAAAATAGAAATTAGCTTCTGCATCAATGCCGAAAATATGTTTGCCGAGTTCCAGATGACCGGAACTGCTTACTGGCAAAAACTCTGTAAGACCCTGGACAATTCCAAGGATAATTGCTTGTAACCAATTCATCTTTACCTGCTTTTTATTCCTGAGTTTCCTTATTCTTCGGTTTCTTCATAATGGCCCAGATCTCGAAAATGAAACCTGCGAGAACAATCATCGGGGCAAGAGTAATTCTCCTGAAACTGAACAGGTCATTGCTGAATTTATCAGGACTTGCGGATTTACCGCCTGCCATAAGTAGAAAACCTATAACAATTATCACAAACCCGATGGCCAGAAGTTTGTAATTCTCAGGGCCTAATGCAAAATTGGGTTTTTCCTTGATTTCGTTTTTAGCTGCCATATTTTTAAGAATATAATTTATCTTCCGATATACCCAGGAACCTGTTTACCGAGAAGAAAGTTGAAATTACTGTTATAATGATTCCTGTAGAAATTATAGTTGCTGCAAGTATTAAAAGCATGTTTATGCTCTGGAAAGTAATGAGCATGAAGAATTCCCTCTCAACAAGATAGATCAGGCCAAGAAGAAGTATCATTGCGATCATTCCTGCAATAAGGCCATGAATTGCACTCCTCAGAAGGAAGGGCTTTCTTATGAATGCCCTTGTAGCCCCGACCAGCTGCATTGTCCTTATAAGGAACCTTTTGGAATATATTGAAAGTCTGATAGTATTATTAATAATTGTCAGGGCAATAAGGAAAAGGAATGCGCTTATGACAAGTAGGAAGATACTTATCTTTCTCACATTCTCATTAATAAGGTACATAAGCGATTCCTGATAATATACATCTTTCACGAATGGGTATTCATGTATATATTTCTCGATTTTGGTAATGCTGTCGGGACTTGTATATCCTGCAAATAGATAAACATCGATACTCGGGCTCAGGGGATTATACCCAAGAAAATTTACAAAGTCCTCTCCAAGGTCCTGTTTCAGCTTGGCCGCAGCGGCATCCTTTGAAATATATTCTGTTGATTTCACATAAGGCTTTGCATCAAGGTCTTTCTGAAGCATTCTGATATCAGCCTCCTTTGCCTCTTCGTCAAGCATCACTGAAAATGAAAGGCTCTCCCTGAAATAATCTGACAATCCACGGGCATTTATAAGTACCAGGCCAAGCACGCCCAGAAGGAACAGCACAAGCGAGATGCTCACGACCAATGTTATATAAGAGCCCCTCAGCCTTGTCTTGGATAAATTCTGATCCTTACTGCTCACTTATCTGAATTTTGACTGCAAAAATAGTCAACAATATATTAATCACTAAATAATAAGCTGATTATTTATAAAATTTACCTCACCCACTTTTTCTCCCTTTCACGAAGAAAGAGGGGGGAGGGATTCAGGGAGAAGTAAAGTCTATTCAACTATAGTGATCCACCCGTAAGGATCCGGTTCGTCACCATACTGGAGCGCAATAAGGCGGTTGTAAAGCTTCATGGTCACAGGTCCGGGTTTGCCATCGCGGCAATATTCATAAATTTTATTTTCCGATGGATCAAAGATCCTTGAGATCGGGCTTATCACGGCTGCTGTCCCGCAGGCACCAGTCTCTTCAAACCCGGCAAGCTCTTCAACTGCGATCTGACGCCTTTCAATCTTCAATCCCATATCTTCTGCAATCTTCAGAAGGCTCATATTTGTTATAGAGTTCAGGATAGATTCTGACTTTGGAGTAACATAAGTATTGTTTTTAATCCCAAAAAAGTTTGCCGGCCCGCATTCATCAATATATTTTTTCTCCCTGGCATCAAGGAAAATAGCGCTTGAATAGCCTCCCTTCCTTGCAAGAACAATTGACCTGAGGCTTGCTGCATAGTTACCTCCTACCTTGAAGGTTCCGGTCCCCTTTGGGGCAGCCCTGTCAAAATCGCGGGTGATAAGCATATCAACGGGTTTGACGCCCTCTTTGAAATATGGTCCGACCGGGGTCACAAAAACAATGAAAGTATATTCGGTTGACGGCTTTACTCCTACCTCTGCACCGCTTCCATAGAGAAGTGGCCTTAAATAAAGCGTTGCTCCTGAACCGTAAGGCGGAACATATTTTTTGTTAAGATTTATAACCTTGAAAATTGCTTCCCTGAACATCTCAGCCGGAACCGGAGCCATAACAACTCCTTCTGCTGAGCCTAAAAGCCTTTTTGCATTCTCCTCCCATCTGAACAGGCGGATCTTCCCGTCTTTCCCCATATAAGCCTTCATCCCTTCAAATGCCTCCTGCCCGTAGTGCAGTCCGGTTGCGGCAATGTGAACATCAATGTATTCTGATGTTGAAACCTCAAGAGGACCCCACTTGCCGTTCTTATAGAAGCATCTTACGTTATAATCGGTTTTGATATATCCGAAGGGTAATGCTTTCCAATTAATATTTTCCATAAAATTAAGCTTTTTGACCCGTCAAATGTAATTCTTATAAACGAATGCACAAATGATATTTCCTCATTTAAGGTCCTTTGCAAAATCAATAAGTGCAGCAACCTGCTCCTCTGAAGAAACACTCCTCAGAAGCCTGCCGGTCCCAGTCAGGAACTCATGTTCCGAAAGGAGCTTTCTCTGATCCCTGACCCAGGTTTTTTTATCAGTTACTTTACCATACTGTGTCTCTTCCTTGATAAGTTTTTCAATAAGGCGTATGTAATCAACCCTTCCCAGGTAATCGAACCTGGAATCATAAAGTATCTTATCGGCAAGGGATTCGTGTTGTCCGGAACCAGAGCTCATAATAAGCTGCTTTGTCTTCAGAAGATCCTCATCGGAGAAACCAAATCCGGGCATCATCTCTTCCGCCATCCGGCATGAAGCTGCATCCGGATTTTCATAATCAGAGATGTACCCCGTAAAGAGAAACATTGCTGCAAGCTTTAATCTTATATAATCCTCATCGCCAAGAAACTCGGCATTTGACAGCAGGTCAACCTGGCTGCAAACATTCTTCAGGAGGCCCGAATTATGGAAATAGAGATCAGGAGGAGCCTCTTCATCAAACATCTTTATAACCGTTTCCTCAACATCCTGAAGCTTTATTTTCTGCATCTTGATAATAAACTTTTCATTAGGCCCATTGATCTCATTTCGTAATTCGTCGATAATGCCGTTGACAAAGTACATATCAATTTCGCCTTTGTATTTTACCGGCATTTTTCCCCTGTGCTCACAGATGAAAAACTCTTTTACGAATTCAAAAGTCGTACCTGAGATATTTATCTTGCCTGCCTCACCTGATGACTCCATCCTGCTGGCAGTATTAACAGTATCTCCCCAGATATCGTACGACAGCTTTTTCTGTCCGACAACACCCGCAACTACGGTTCCTGTATGAATACCAATCCTTATGTCCCAGTATTTCATTCCTGCCAGCTCACTTGAAGCCTTCAGACGATCCATGTACTGTTGCATCTCTAGGGCCGCTAGAATGACCTCGACGGGGTTTGTCCTGTTCTTTTCAGGGATCCCTCCCGCGCACATATACGCATCGCCAATTGTCTTTATCTTCTCGATGCCATATTTCTCGACAACGGAATCAAAATGGAAGAAAAATTTATCAAGCTCATCGATAAGCACCTCGGGGTTCATCTCCTCGGCGATCTTTGTAAAACCCTGGATATCTGAAAAGAGAACTGTGACAAAATTGTACTTGATCTTTGTTGCCTTTCCCTTTGACATAATCTCATCGGCAGTGTTTTTTGGCAGTACATTGGAAAGAAGATTTTCAGTTTTTTCCTTTTCAATAATCAGCTCTTCCGTCCTTGTATTTATTATCTGCTCAAGCGTGAACTTTGTCCTGGCAAACCTGTACTTAAGCTGATCATATACAGCCCAGACCAGAATTATCAGAAGAAGGGCGTATAAAGTAATCGCCGGAGATGAAGTGTACCAGTGGGGAAGCACCCTGAAGATAACCGGTTTCATCTCTCCAGTAGTACCGTCGGGCATTCTGTACTCAGCCCTGAATGTATAGCTGCCTGCCGTAAGGTTAGTGTACTCCTTGAATTTGTTCGACTGCCAGCCGGTACGGTTTTTGTCCAAGCCTTCAAGATAAAAGCGGTATAAACAGGAAATCGAATCCGACATTTCAAAGCTTATGTCGTTCTGCCGCTTGCTAAGTACAATGTGACGGTTGAATAATATTTTATGATCCCTCGGATTTTTTGCCGGCCATATTACTGAGTCAGTTTTGATTATTACTTTTGCAAGGACAGGTTTGAGAATATCCGGCTGCTGTGCCGGAAGATCACCACAGCCACATCGTACCAGTTCTAAAATTGCGATTAAAAAAGCAAGTCTGCGTGCCGGAAACATCAATGATAAGCGGTTTTAAGTACTTCAAATGTAATACTTAATAAACATAGGGCAAAGGGAAAGACCATTTTTGAGTACTTTTGCTGCTGTAAATCCTGTATTATGGAACTTGTCTTTGCAACAAATAACGACCACAAGCTGGCCGAGATATCTCATCTCCTTGGAAAAAGCTTCAGATTAGTAAGCCTTAAGGATCTTAATATTACAGACGATATACCTGAAGATTACCCCACCCTTGAGGAAAATGCCCTCTTCAAGGCAAGATTTATTAATAAGCTCACGGCGAAGAATGTATTTGCCGATGATACCGGCCTTGAGATTGCAGCCCTGAACGGTAGACCCGGAGTTCATTCAGCAAGGTTTGCAGGACCGGGAAGGGATTTTGATGCTAATATCGATAAGGTTCTTCTTCTTCTTGGTAAGCTCGAAGACAGACGTGCAATGTTCAGGACGATTATAGCACTCATAATCGATGATAAAGAATATTTCTTTGAGGGAAAGGTCACGGGAAGTATTACAAGAGCAAGGCACGGAACACACGGTTTCGGCTATGATCCTGTTTTCCTCCCCGATGGCAGGAATAATACCTTCGCAGAGATGGAGCTTGATGAGAAAAACACCATCTCGCACAGGGCCGAAGCTTTTCAAAAGCTGAAATTGTTCCTGTCTCAGTATCAATCAGACAACAATAATTAACATCTTTGGATGTTTATTCAGAAATGAAAAGAGCCGATCTTATTTTCTGCCTCCTCCTTTTATCCCAGGTGTTCTGGGGTCAGAAACCTGTTGGCAGCTGGGCCGATCACCTCACATTCTACACTTCAAAAAACATAGCCATCTCCCCGGGATTTGTATATTCTTCGACAGGAAGTGCATTGCTGGTCTATAACCGTTTGAGCGGTGAGCTGACAAGGCTTACGAAAGTACAGGGACTGACTGAAACCGGTATCAGCAATATCGCCTGGTCGGCCGATCAGAACGCCCTGATTATTGCTTATTCAAGCACCAATATAGATATTATAAAAGATAAGACTGTTTATAACATTCCTGATATAATGCGAAAATATATCCCGGGAGTTAAGAATATCTACAGGATAAGGACAAAGGGGAAATATGCCTATC
>JBBIIS010000048.1:13503-19046 GCA_037446375.1 Bacteroidota bacterium
GCTTCGAGCTTCGGTATTGTTGTTATTGATATTATAAAAGGAGAAATCTACGATACGTGGAAGCCGGGTGATGAATCGGGGACGCCCGAAGTATATGACCTGACTTTCACTTCCAACAGGATCTATGCCGCTACGGCGGCAGGAGTCTATTATGCTGGCATTTCCGATCCGGGTCTGTCGTACTTCGGCAACTGGACTCTCGTTTCAGGCTTGCCTACGCCCCAGGGAGCATATAATGCAATCATCGCTTCCCAAAACCGGATTTATGTAAACCGCTCCGCACAGTACTCATCCTCCGATTCAGTATATGTCATAGATTCAGGAATTTCACTCTTCAGTTCCCTTAACGGTGTTGTAAATTCCTCCTTCGATCCTTATTCCTCGGGATTTACAATCAGCTCCAAATGGATCGCCAGAATATATTCTGCTGAAGGCGCCCTTCTCAAGACCATTGATTCCTACTTCCCCGGTTCACCCGATATTTCACAGGCAGTGGTGGAGGGTCAGGATCTCTGGATAGCTGACAGAAGCAGGGGACTCATAAGGGGAGTAAATATGTCAACATTCGGGATCCTTACTATTCCGGGACCCTTTACAAACGACGTAAACTATATTATAAGCAGCAATGGAAGGACATTCATTGCCGGTGGCGTCCTGGACAACGCATGGAATAATGTGTGGAGATCACTTGAGATCTTTATTAATGAAGCCGGTTTGTGGAAATCAAAGATCTCATCCGATATCCAGGACCCGATGAGAATTCTTCCTGATCCCCTTAATAACAGGCACTATTGGGTCTCAACATGGGGAGCGGGACTGCTGGAATATGAAAATGATTCTCTTATAATGAAATATGACGGGTCAAACTCACCCCTTCAGACAATAATACCCGGGAGACCCTATTCAAGGATTTGCGGACTGGCAATGGATAATAACAGGAATATCTGGATTACACAGACCGGTGTTCCCGGCACAATTAAAGTACTCAAGCCGGATAAAACATGGATAACAAATCCTGTCACAATAGATGTTCCGACAATTGGTGATATTCTCATAACACGAACAGGAAAAAAATGGATAGTTCTGCCACGAGGTTACGGACTTTTTGTACTGGACGATAATAACACTCCTGATATTTTTACTGACGACAGGTACAAACAATTCCTTATAAAGGACAATGACAATAATATAATATCAACAATCTATTCCATAACAGAGGATCTCGACGGAGACATATGGCTTGGAACGGACCAGGGGCCAGCGATATATTATAATCCCGACAGGATCTTCGATGAAGATCCAAGAGCCTTCAGGATCAAGATCCCGAGAAATGACGGAACAGGTCTCGCTGACTATATGCTGGGGACAGAGATAGTGACCTCCATCTCTGTAGATGGGGCAAACAGGAAATGGCTGGGGACGTTCAGTTCGGGGGCTTACCTTCTATCCGCCGACGGCACAAAAAAGATTGTCAATTACAATGAAGATAATAGTCCGATCCTGTCAAATACTCTGGCATCGCTGACTGTCGATAACAAGACAGGCGAAGTATGGTTCGGAACAGCGAATGGAGTGATTTCAGTAAGGGGCGACGCAACTGTGGGATCAGAATCATTCGGCAATGTATATTCATTTCCTAACCCGGTAAGGGAAACGTTTGAAGGTAATGTCACGATTGCCGGATTAATTAGAAATACACAGATCAGGATAACAGATATAAGCGGTGATCTGGTATTCAGTACTGTTTCCGATGGCGGACAGGCTACATGGGACCTTACAACATATAACGGGAAGAGGGTCTCGACCGGGGTTTATCTTATTTTCTGTGCCAGCGAGGACGGAAGCCAGTCGTGCGTGATCAAAATGCTTGTAATTCATTAAGGCGGTTTGTGGTGTGATGTATGTGGTGTGACGAAAACCTTAAACATTATACTCAGACCACAGACCTCTGATCCCTCACCGATTTTTTATGTGATCAGTTTCTGTATCCTGTCTATCTGAAGCTGCTTGTTAACCTCGCGCAGGCTTCTTGCTGTCTTTGTAAAATACTGGTGGCCAGAGATAAATTTGACCTGAAGCTTATTCCAGTCGTTAAGAGCAGTTATCTTGTTCTGTGCCTTCAGCTCTTCAAAGAGGGTATTTGAAACCGGTATGAAATCGCTTCTCCCGAGGTAATCAAGATCAGAGTCGCAGATTATCTCCTCAAGAAGGTTTGTGGGACGCGGAGGAAGCTTTGTCGCCATAATTATCTGACAAATTCTCCCGATCTGCTCCGGAGTATAATTAAACTTTGGCAGCATATCCTTTGCCATAAGAGTCCCGTAATACTCATGATTGTCATATGCCACTGTATGCCCTGCGTCGTGGAAGAGTCCGGCTGTTTTAAGAAGAAGTATCTCATCGTCGGTGCATCCTTCACCCCAACCTATAAGCTCGACTTCCGTAACAACATCAACAGTATGCTTTACATTGTGATAAAAGAGGTAGTCGGGTAGTTCCTTTTCAAGCTTGTCGAGAATGATCTCCTGTATATCGGTGAACTGAATAAGGCCAAACTTAATCCTGAAAGCCTCATTAGGAGCAGTTCCCGTTCCATCGAGTGAAAACTCAGGCTTAAGCCCCTTTACTTCATACATCTGAAGGTCGCCCTTGTATTTAACAGGAAGCTTTCCGAAGTAATGACAGTCAAAGAATTCCTTCACCAGTTCGTAAGTCATAACAGAGATCAGAATTGTGCCCCTGTCAGAAACTGTTTCAACACGGCTGGCAGTATTAACAGTGTCGCCCTTTATATCGTAGTTTACCTTCTTCTTACCCGAGATATTGGCTGTAACAGGACCTGTGTGTATTCCTATTTTCAGATCCCATATCCTCTCCGCCTTTCCCCTTCTCCTGAATTCGTAGTTCTCAAGATAGTTCCTCATCTCCATGGCTGCCATCACCACATCGATCGGGTTTGTTATATTCTTTACCGGAATTCCGCCGGCGCACATATAGGTATCGCCGATAGTCTTTATCTTTTCGATCTTGTAGCGGTTCACGATCTCATCGAATTCAAGAAGAATATCATCCAGCTCATCCATTACGGCCGATGACTCCATTCCCTCGACAAGTTTTGAAAAGCCATGAATATCGGCGAACAGAACTGTCGCCATATTGAACCTCAGCGATCTCTCCTTCTTCTCTCCTTCTCTTTCCTCCCTCGCCTGGTAAGCAGGAGCCCGATCAGCCAGGTTTTTATACTTCTCAACATCCCTGGAAAGCTTCTCGTTCATCTTTTCAAGCTTCTTATTATACTCCTCCAGCTCCTGGTTTTGCTTGGCCAGCCTGGCTATACGTTTTACAAGCTCTTCATTATTGGTTGGAGTCATTTCAGCAGAGTTGACAGGTAAATATACAAAAAAATAAAACCAGTAGCGGAATGACAAGCCGATAATGCACAAATTGCTAATTTTGACAAAAAGCAAAGGATGCTTGAAAAGACAAGCGGCATAGTATTAAATCAGATCAAACATACGGATTCAGGCATTGTTGTGCAGGTTTTTACACAAAAATATGGCCGTCAGTCGTATATTATAAAAGGAATCCGCAATAAAAAATCTGGTAAGCATGCCTCATTTTTCAGACCGCTTACAATCCTCGACATGGTTGTCTACTACAGGGAGTCGAGAAGCATGCAGAGCGTAAAGGAGATAGCAGTTGAGTACGCGCCAGCCGACATTTACACAAATGTTCTGAAGAGCTCCATTGCAATGTTTATAAGCGAAGTAATGACCTCGGTACTAAGGGAAGAGAGTCAGCATGAGGAGCTCTTTGACTTTATAAAAGAGGCAATCATATATTTCGATGAGAGGAAAGAATCATTTTCAAATTTCCATATTGCGTTCCTTGCAGCTCTCTGCAGTTTTCTTGGTTTCGAACCAGGAAGAATGACTGACTCTGAAAACAGGACTTTTGATATGGTAAACGGGACATTTGTCTCTATCCCTCCTTCACACGGTGTATATTCGGATATCGGGACCTCAGGGATCCTTGCAAAATTTTTCAGCTCTTCCTGGGATGAGATGAATCAGATCTCCCTTTCGGGCCAGTTGAGGAATGACGTTCTTTCCGAATTACTGAGATACTATTCCGTGCATATGCCTTCTCTTAAGAAAATAAATTCCATCACTATCCTGAAGGAGGTCTTTGGATGATTTTTTACCCGGAAGGAATATTATTTGCTTTCACGGGCTCATTTTTTTCTATATTTAGACCCGAGTAGTACAGAATCTGATGGCAATCATCTCCCCCATATTCAAAAGGCTGAACGCCAAAAGACTGAATCAGATCGATTTTTTCAGGGAACGCCCGATGGAGGTCCAGGAGGAGCTTCTTAGAAACCTTCTAGCCAGGTCAGCCGGTACCGAGTGGGGAAAGGAGCATGGATACAGCTCGTTGAAGGGCATATCTGATTTCCAGAAGAAGGTACCGTTACAAAAATATGAAGATATAATTCCATACGTAGAAAAGCTCCGGCGCGGTGAGCGGAACCTCCTTTGGCCCGGTGAGGTAAAATGGTTTGCCAAATCATCCGGCACTACAAGCACAAAAAGTAAATTTATTCCTGTTACAAGAGAAGCCCTTGAAGAATGCCACTACAGGGGAATGAAAGACCTGATAGCTGTTTATGCAAACAACAGGCCGGAAACAAATATATTCAAAGGCAAGGGACTTGTTCTGGGCGGAAGCCATAGAATAAACAACTTCAACAGGGGATCGCTTTGCGGAGATCTTTCAGCAATCCTGATGGAAAATGCCCCGCTCTGGGTCGACCTTTTCAGGACACCCAGGACAAGCGTTGCCCTGCTTGAGGATTTCGAGGAAAAGCTTGAAAAAATAACAAAGCTTACATCCGGAGAGAATGTAACAAATATTTCAGGGGTGCCATCGTGGTTTCTTGTGCTCATAAAACAGATCCTGGATTTCACGGGTAAAAATAACCTGCTTGATGTATGGCCCGGACTTGAGGTATTTTTTCACGGCGGAATAAGCTTTGTTCCATACCGCGATCAGTTCAGCCATTTCATAAGTGGCCAGCAGATGCAGTATATGGAGACATTCAATGCATCTGAAGGATTTTTTGGCCTGCAGGATGACCCTTCTTCATCCGATATGCTGCTTATGCTTGATCTTGGAGTATTTTACGAATTTATCCCGGTCGGGTGCCTGGATAATGCCGATCCACAGGTACTTTCCGTTGCCGATGTAAAGGAGGGAATAAGTTACGCAATGGTGATCTCAACCAACAGCGGTCTGTGGAGATATATGATAGGCGATACTATTATTTTTACGGGTCTGAAGCCGCATAAGTTCATTATTTCGGGAAGAACAAAGAACTTCATAAACGCATTTGGCGAAGAGGTAATTATCGATAATGCCGAAAAGGCAATTAATTCAGCATGCAAGGCAACAGGCGCGCTAATCTGTGAGTATACAGCCGGACCAATCTATATAGGCAGTGAAACAAAAGGGTCGCATGAATGGCTTATTGAATTCGAAAA
>JBBIIS010000049.1:0-18924 GCA_037446375.1 Bacteroidota bacterium
GCTTGGGATTCCGATAGTTATCTTCCGATATTTGACAGTGGTCTCGAGGTGCTCCTCCTTTGGCATGAATGCCGTATTACCTAAACTCCTCCTGCTGTTGTTTCCTTGTTCTTCCATCGTTGGATAACGGATTTGGTCATTCAAAGGTAAAAAAAATGGGAGACAGCAGCAAGAAACTGAGGCTTATTCCATTTCAAGGATACGCTCCCCGTTGCCTCCAACAGTAATTCTTACCCTGACAGTGTCAGGAGGGAGGAAACTCTCTATAAGTTCAGGCCATTCCATGAAGCAGAATGAATTACTGTCGAAATACTCCTCGATGCCAAAATCAAAAACCTCCTCCGCTTTTTTTATCCTGTAAAAGTCAATATGGTAAATTGACTTTCCTGATGTGGTCTTATATTCATTTACAAGCGTGAAGGTTGGACTTGTAACAATATCGGTAGCGCCAAGCGCCGTACAGATAGCCCTGATAATTGTTGTTTTACCTGCGCCCATATGCCCGTAAAAAGCAAATATCCTTCGCGAGCCTGCGAGTTTAAGGAACTTCCCGGCAGCCTGGTGAAGGTGACTTTTATCCTTGATAGTGATTTTCATCTCCGTGAAATATTCAGGTTAGCGGTTCAAGGAGTGCCACAGGAAGAAGGATCTCCTGCATTGAAATGCCGCCATGCTGGAAAGTATCGCGGTAGTAAGTGGCAAAATGGTTAAAGTTATTCTGGTAAACAAGATAGTCCTTGTTCATCGCAAAAATATACCTTGAACTGATATTAGTCTTAGGCAGGCAGGCTTTTTCAGGGCTTTTTATCTCGAATACCTTTGATGAGTCGTAATCGAGGTTTCTTCCCATTTTATAACGGAGGTTTGCACTCGTAATCCTGTCGCCTATTATTTTAACAGGATTCTGGACCCTTATTGTGCCATGATCGGTACTGAAAATTATCCTCACCTTTTTTTCAGAAAGGATCTTCAGAAGCTCAAACAGTTCAGAATGGATGAACCACGAACGGGTAAGGCTTCTGTAGGCACGTTCATCGCCCGCCATGTCTCTTATAAGGCTGATATCGGTCCGCGCATGCGAAAGCATGTCAACGAAGTTGTAAACAAGCACATTGAAGTCGTTCGAAAGCAGCGAGGGTATCCTGTCGTTAAGTTTTTTCCCCTCCTGGCTTCCGCTGATCTTTGTGTAGGACCATTTGATATTCAGGCCCTTTCGGGCAAGATGTCTCTTCAGAAATTCCTCCTCCGAGTTGTTTTTCCCTTCCTCTTCTTCCTCTGGCACCCAAAGGTCGGGCATGGTTTCCGTTATTGAAAGCGGCATGAGCCCTGCGAAGATCGAATTTCTGCTGAATTGTGTGGCAGTAGGGAGAATGCTGTAGTAAATATCCTCTTCAACAAGCCTGAACATGCCGGTCATCTCGGATGAAATTGCTTTCCACTGGTCGTATCTCAGGTTATCTATCAGGATAAAGAAGAGCGGCCTTCCTTTTTCGATCCTGGTGAAAACTTTTTCGGAGAGAAGATTGTTTGAAAGGAGGGGCCGTGATGTGGAAGAAGCCTCGAGCCATTTAAGATAGTTTGCGGCAATGAACTTTGAGAATCCGCCATTGGCCTCATTGTCCTGCATCCTGAGGATATCCGTCAGTCCCGGGTCGGATGACTTTTCAAGCTCAGTTTCCCAGTAAATTATTTTCTTGTATATATCTGACCAGTCGGATGAACTTCTGGCGCCATTTATCAGTGCGGCTATCCTGCTGAATTCCTGCCTGTAATCGATGGTGGTTTTTTCTGTTACAAGTCTCTTCTGATCGAGGATTTTTTTTATCGCAAGAAGGATCTGGTTTGGCTTTACGGGCTTTATAAGGTAGTCGGCGATCTCCGAGCCTATTGCCGCTTCCATTATATCCTCCTCTTCACTTTTTGTTATCATTACAACGGGGATCTCCGGCCTGATAGTCTTTATCTGACGGAGTGTTTCAATCCCGCTGAGACCTGGCATATGCTCGTCGAGGAAAATAAGATCGTAGAGATTTTGCCTGACAAGGTCGAGAGTATCGTTACCATTCGAGCAGGTATCTATCTCATAACCTTTCTCCCTGAGGAAAAAGAGATGAGGCCTTAGTACCTCGATCTCATCATCGGTCCATAAGATCCTGGTTTTTCTCATCTTGTCCCTCTATTTTTTTATCTCCTCGTGAAGATACTTCTCCCTGAAGAATAAAATGTACCTGTCGGTGTTTTTATCTTTCAGGAATGCTGCCAGGTTCTTTTTGCCAATTATGAATGACTCAATTTTTGACCCTGAAGGATTTCTTATAACTCCATCTGTCCTGAATGCCCTGTAGTAATCCATTGCCTCATCTGTTTTCTGGAAACCGGATACAGTAAGCATTATGAACTTATCATCAACAAGAGAGCCCTGCGTCTTGAGGTTTTTATTTGTATAATTATCGATATTATAGCTAATAAGATCGAAAGTAGCCTGGTTAAGGTTGAATGAGGGATTTTTGATGATGATTACAAAAGTATGCTGCGAATCCATCTCATCGGTATAGATCTCGCTTGCAATCTGTTTATCTTCCTCAACCTTTAGTTCAGGTATCTTATTGTTAAGGAAAGCTATTATATCCGCTGCTTTTGCAGATTCTGCCGCAGAAGGATACTCTTTTATAAGGGCATTAAGCAACTCTTTGAAAGTCCTTTCATCTGAGGTTTTGGCAATGCAGTAACTTCTCAGGAGCATGAATTTCGGGATCAGGTCATCCTTTGTGTACATAAGAATTGCCTGGCTGCAGATCGCGATTGCGCCCTTGAAATCCTCCTTTATATAATCATCATATGCTTCCTGGTACATCTTTTCCGATTCATGCTTTGATTCGAGCAGCTTTGTGAAGTAAGCCGGATCTGAGATTATTTTTGTGAATTCATTCTCGGGATATTTTTGAATGAGCTTCTGTTTGTACAACTCTGCTTTCTGATCGTGCTGTTCAATATAGATCTTATAGATGCTATAGATAGCCTCAGGCTCATAAATATCTCCAGGATAGCGGTCAATAATCTTTTCGAATGATACTATTGCTTTTGCATCATCCTTGAATTTTTCAGAATAGACTTTCCCCGATTCGAGTAATGCGCTTGCTATCCTGTCGTTTGAAACGGCTAATAATGAATCTGTCAGAGGGAGGTTCCGCAGATAGAATTCAGGCTTTTTATTATCCTTTAATGTTTTTGTTGAATCGGTCCTTACCTGTGTAGTTTCTTCCTGCTGTACTCCCGGCTGGGCACTTGCAACGTGGGTCTTGTCAAGCCGCCGCCAGTTGTCTTCAAGCTTCCTGTCGCCCCATCTCCTCCGGAACTCTGTTCTTCCGAAGCCCAGCGCCGACTGATTATAAAAATACCATTTACCTTCCTGGTCTATATTATTCTGGAACCTTCTTTCATTCTCATAATATTGCCCAAGGTTATATCTGTCGGCCTGTGATTCGCCGGGCTTTTTGTTTTTCTCATCCTCCTTTGCTTTCTCAATTATAGATGCAATGAGGGCTGTTCTCTGCTGTTCGGTCATTTTTGCAACCTTCTGGAGACTGTCCTCCCGCTGGATAGTATTAAGATGTCCGACAAGAGAATTAAGGTTCAGCGATTTTGCCTTTATCTGATCATAATCGGGGTACTTCGAATCGATGAAGAAAAGTGCGCTGTCGTAATAGCTTCCCGAATTCACATAATCGGGTTTTTTATAATAGTATTCAGCAAGAGCAAGGTATGATCTTGTTCTCTGACTGCGGTTTGTTGTGCTTGCACGAGCCGAGCTTATATAGCTTTTGACAGCGTTGCTCTCTAAACCCTGTTTCATATAAAGATTCCCGAGCGCAAAGTAGATCTGATCGCGGAACTCTTTGTTCTTGGAATTCCTGAGCATCTTCTCAAGCACCTTTTTTATTGCATTCGGGTTACCGGTATTTATGTCAAAAACACCCGCAATATTTATCCTGGCATTGAATTCGAAATCATAAGGAGGATTCATCTTTGCAACTTTACCGTAAAGTTCGGTGGCTCTCTTTCCATCGCCGCTCTTTTCGCATAGTTGTGCGAGAATGTAAGTCAGCCTGTAGGCATTCCTTTTCCCCGATATATACTTAAGAGCCTCTGAAAGGGGCTCAACTGCTTCGCCATAGCGCTTCTGCTTTACAAGGCGGTCAGCTATTGTCGTATAGTACATTTCCTTCAGGCCGGAAGTAAAATCCTTTGATGCAAGGTCAAGGTCATTCAGAATCCGCGAAGATTCATTATAGTTGCCTGTTTCGTCATAAACACGTGCCAGCCAGATCGTTGTTTCAATTTTTATTTTAGGATCGACAGTAAGGGTAAGATTGAAGTTGAAAGTTGATTTTGAAAGTTCGTAATCGCGCTTGTAAAGCCTTGCCTTGCCCATCAGGAGATAAGCATCATCAACCCATTGGTTATACTCCTTTCTGTTCATGAACTCTTCATCAGCCGGTGTGGGAATAGAATTACCCTTTACTTCCGGCTTAGCCGTTATCGACTTGAGTGAGATCACCTTTGATGCTTTTATTACCGCACGCTCCATGTCGGCGGAGCACATCGCCTGAGTGGACGGGTCACTGTATTCAAATATTCTGAGTATTGCTGAAAAATCATCGATATAGCCCTTGTCTATCCTGTCAACCCCAGCCTTAAAACTCTCAACCCCGTTGAAATAGATGTTATATCGCGATGTCAGCCCCTGGTAAAAACGGCTCGATCCAGTATTTTTTTCAACTGAACATTGTGCCATGGACAGAATAATCCCGGCAAACAGAAGGTATTTATATGCTATTCTGTCTGGAATCAATAATGGATCTTTATACTATAAACTTCGCAGAAGCCTCAATAGTATTCCAAAGGTAAACAAAAATGGACTCTCCGGCTCAATCTACCGAGACCACTTTTTTTATCTCAGGTACCTCTTTTAAAAGAGCCTGCTCAACTCCTGCCTTAAGGGTCTGGATACTGTATGGACAGCCGTGGCATGCGCCCTGGAGCTTAACTTTAACTGTATTATCTTCTGTTATCTCAACAAGGCTTATGTCTCCGCCGTCGGACTGAAGATAGGGCCTTACTCTTTCAAGAGCATTAATGACCCGTTCCCTGATGGTAATATTCTCTGGCATATTATTATGAATGAAATTATTATCAAAAAAATGAACTTAAAAAATTTAAATGACCCTCTTCCCAAAGTTCCCACGGCTGGAGCGACACGAAATTGCCCGGTGGGCTATTTCCGCGAACCGGCCGGACCACCGTGAGGCTATCCTGCAATCTGGCGCCTTCGTTATCCGGGCATAACATGCCGGGACTTAACGCTCGGCCCTCCTCCCATGGGGAAATATGAAAAAGGGTTTTCTCTCAAAGAATCTGGTATAAATTCACTTATTATTAGTTTATTTTAAGTCGTTCAGTTGGCTTTTGTGTATCATTCCGGAGGTTTACCCTCTCAGCCACCTCGTCTGCGAGGTCCATGAATGCCTTAGAGGATAATGAATCATCAAGGGCTACAGGATGGCCGTCATCTCCTCCATCGCAGATACTCTGCACTAAAGGAATTTGTCCCAGTAGCGGAACATCCATCTTCTCCGACAGTTTCCTGCATCCATCCCTGCCAAATATATAATACCTGTTACCCGGAAGCTCTTCGGGTGTGAACCACGACATGTTCTCTACAAGTCCGAGGACAGGTACGCCTATCCTTTCACTTCTGAACATTGAGATACCCTTTACAGCATCTGCAAGAGCCACCTCCTGTGGTGTGCTTACAACAATGGCTCCTGTGACCGGAACCTCCTGCACAAGGGTCAGGTGAATATCGCTTGTTCCGGGTGGCAGGTCAACAAGGAGGAAGTCAAGTTCTCCCCACTCACCGCGCGTTATAAGCTGCTTCAGAAAGTTAGATGCCATTGGTCCTCTCCAGACAATTGCTTCACTTTTATCAACAAAAAAGCCTATAGAAAGTACCTTTACTCCGTACTTTACAAGCGGAACAAGTATATCATTTTCATTTTCCCTTCTCACTTCCGGCTTAAAATTTTCTTCGCCGAACATAATAGGGACTGAAGGACCGTAAATATCTGCATCGAGAAGGCCAACTTCATAGCCCTTTGAGGCCAGAGCTACTGCCAGATTTACAGCTACGGTCGATTTTCCCACTCCTCCCTTGCCCGAAGAGATTGCAATGATATTCTTTACCCCTGGCAGGATTTCCCGGGTGGGCTCCTGCTTTTTACCTACTGTTACCTTTGGTTCAACCCTGATCTCGCGGATAACCGTGTCAGGGCCAAACTCCTCCTTGAGAACCCTTACAATGCTGCTCTTTACCGAACTGACAAAGGGATCATTTGATTTTTCGGGTATTATTACAAGTGATATGCCTGACTTGTCCGACTCAATTCCGCCAACCATGCCAAGTGATACAATATCCTTCTTCTTTTCGGGATGGATCACTTTCCTCAACGCTTGCGTTATCTGACTCTGTGAGAACATCGGGAGACTATTTTTATTTAAATTAAATACAAACAACCTGCAAGTTTAGTTATTTTTAAGGGAATAAAAAAATGGATAATGAGGGGAGATTCTTTATAATTCCTTCAGTGGATCCCAGAACAGTCTCCCGAAATCGACAACTTTGTCATCCTCGACTCTGATACCTTCATTCTCAAGCAGCTGCTGCATTGTGGAGGAGTTGCCAAAATGATGTTTACCTGTAAGGAGGCCTTTGTGGTTCACAACGCGGTGAGCGGGGACAAACCCGCTGCCGGCATGTGACGAATTCATCGCCCAGCCAACCATCCTTGCCGATTGTCCCGAGCCAAGATATTTTGCAATTGCGCCGTAAGATGTGACTCTCCCGAACGGTATTAACCGGGCAATATCGAACACTCTTTCAAAAAATCCTTCGTTAAATTTATTTTTTGGTGTGCGCATCTTTTATCTCCCTGTTTTTTTCAATCCTGAATGACAGATAGTTTATTTTAATGCCTTGCTTAAGAAACAGATTCTCATAGTGAGTCCTTATCGTGAGAATTTCATTTTCTACACCATCCCCGTACAGATCGCTCGTATCGGAAAGTGTTTCCAGTCCATTTGCCATTGCTACCCCGCGGGTGTATCTGTAGAGAGGATAGTTATCAGTCTTCAGGTGAATAATACCTTTGTCGCAAAGGATCTTCCTGTATGAATTCAGAAATGGCGGACTGGTAAGTCTTTTCCCCGAGTCAACGGCTTTAGGAAAGGGATCGGGGAACGTGACCCAAATCTCATCGATCTCATCCTCTGCAAAGAAAGAGTTCACAAATTCTATCCTTGTGCGAAGGAAAAGCACATTTTGAATCTTGTTCTCCATGGCCGTTTTTGCTCCGCGCCACATCCTTGCTCCCTTAATGTCTATGCCAATGTGGTTCCTTTCAGGATATTTTTGTGCAAGTCCTACTGTATATTCGCCTTTTCCGCATCCGAGTTCAAGTACAATCGGATTATTGTTAAGGAAGAAATCCTTCTTCCACCTGCCTTTCAGCGGATAGCTGCCTGCCCTGATCTCAGCAATGCGAGGCTCTATAACATTGCTGAAAGATTTCATCTCAGCGAATCGTGCGAGCTTGTTCTTTCCCACAGGAGCGGCTATTTCTTTGCACTTTCTATCCTTAGTCCCAGATCGTAGACACCCTTAAGGCTTTCGACCCTCATGCCATGCCTTATTTTAAAATGGTAAGTCCCTTTTTCAGGGAACCAGACACCGTTCCTGAAAGGAAGGTTGAGCTCCTTAACATCGCCGATGCCCCTTCCATACCATTTACCTTTTCCATCTGCAAGCATATACTGAAGCGTATCAGTAATGCTTTTTCCCGAAGGGGAGACTGTATTTACAAAAAGCCAGATATTACGGAAAGGATATGCCGATCCTGTCCTTATAGTGAAAAAGATATTCTGTATTGTTGCAGTGTCCGAAATAAGAGGATCGAACTCAGCGACATTCTCCACCTTCCATGTTTCGGAAAGAAAAGCTGTAGAATCTGTAAACAAGACGTTGTTTCTGCAGCCGGTGCCCTGAAGTGCAAGGATGACTATTAGAAGAGATACGAGCTTATTTAGGCCTTTTGTCATTGAACCTTCTGTTTCTCCTTTTATTTGAACCGCGCTGCTGATTTTTCTGCGGCGATTTTGAATCGAACCTTGTAAGGCTGTTGTTCTTCAGGAGGTCCTGAGAAACAGGTGTCATATCAACGGAATCTTCATTAATTATAAGCCTGTCGGGCTTAATGCCTTTCCGGTTGAGTTCCTGTATCTCTCTCACCCTGGCAACGGGGACCGCTGTAAGGTTCACTGCGAATCCGGGCTCGGTTGAATACCAGTAAAGACCCTTGTGAACCTCCACCTTCTGGAACCAGACTGTTCTGTCGAGCATTTCCAATGGTATTTCCCGGGAGGGGTAGCCCCTCTGGGCATCCATATAGCAATCGAATTCATAGCTGAGGCAGCATTTAAGCTTGCTGCACTGTCCTGCCAGTTTCTGAGGATTCAGGGATAGCTCCTGATATTTAGCGTGTGTTGTAGTAACTGAATTAAATGAGGTTATGCAAGTTGAGCAGCAAAGTTCCCTTCCGCATGATCCTATACCTCCTATCCTTCCGGCTTCCTGCCTGGCGCCAATCTGGCGCATTTCGATCCTCACCTTGAACTCGTCGGCCAGTACTTTTATAAGCTGTCTGAAATCGACCCTTTCGTCGGCTATATAGTAAAAAATTGCTTTAGTCTTGTCGCCCTGGTACTCCACATCGCCTATCTTCATATTGAGCCTGAGCTCTTCAGAGATCTTTCTCGACCGCAGCATTGTGGTTATCTCAAGTTTTTTTGCCTCCTCCCATTTCTGAACATCCACAGCCTTGGCTTTGCGATAAACTTTCTTCATATCCTCTGAAGAGGGGATGACCTTCAGCTTCTTCATCTGCTCGCTTACGAGGCGGCCAGTCATGGAAATACGGCCGATGTCATGTCCGGGGGATGCTTCAACGGCAACAACATCACCAACCTCAAGCCTGAGATCGTTCACATTTCTGAAAAATCCCTTCCTGGTGTTCTTGAACCTGATCTCAACGATCTCGTTCTCATTCACCTCTTCCGGAAGATCTTTCAGCCAGTTATATGAATCAAGTTTGTTATAACCGCACCTGTATGTAATATCAGGCATCTTGATCTCTTCACCGGCCTGATTTAATAATTCTTCGTTCTCTGTCATGTTCTTCTGGCACGAAATTCGCCGGACAAAAATAATGAATAAATGCGATTAATTCAATTTTAGGCTGAACGATCAGCGGATCAATCGTGTGACTTTTAATCCAAGATCAAGAAAAACTGCCTTTGCGTAGCCATTGGCTTCAATATGCGAATAAGCGAGGCTGAATTCCTCTGACAGGGGAAAGATGTTGTTGCTGTTTATAAATGGATGGAATTTTTCTGAGAATTCAGCCTCCTCGCCGGCGAGGAATACAATCCTGTTCTGAAGCTGATCGAGCGACAGCATTAGATTCTCCCTTAAAAGCCTCAGGGAGTAGGAGAGAAAGTTCTTCTGTGTCTCGCGGCCGAGTGAGGCCATCTCCTCCGACCATCCTATCACTGAAATAATATCCCTTTTCCAGGCGAAGCGCATTATAAGCTTGAAACTTTCCAGGTTCTGCGCAGAGGTCTCGTCATTCTCGCATAGTTCGACAGCCCTTAACAGGTTTCCATTAGCCACCCTTGCAATATCAGCTGACTTAAGCTCTGTTGTTCCGAAAGTTCCGCGCAGGTAGCTTTTTATCTCTTCATTTGAGAATGAAGGTATTTTTGTGAGCTGGCATCTCGATAGAATTGTAGGGAGCATTTTATCGGGCTCCTCGCTTACAAGAAGAAAAAGAGTCTTTTCGGGCGGTTCCTCAATCATCTTGAGCAGCTTGTTAGAAGTGGCCGGGTGCATCCGTTCGGGAAGCCATATTATCATAATCTTATAGTCCGATTCAAAGGTCTTAAGACTGAGTTTCCTGATGATCTCAGATGCCTCCGATGCATAGATCATGCCCTGTGCATTCCCAACCTCAATCGAATCGAACCAGCTGTTAAGTGAAAAATAGGGGGACTTTTTCACGAACACTCGCCATTCCTCTATATAATTATCACTCACAGCATCATCACTTGATTTTTTCTTGATCACCGGGAAAACAAAATGCAGATCGGGATGGATCATCTTTTCATATTTCACACACGATTTGCAGCTGCCGCATGAGTCATCAGCCGTCCTGTTTTCGCAGCTCACATATTGCGCGTATGCAAGCGCAAGCGCAAGAGATCCGCAACCCTCGGGACCGGTAAAGAGCTGCGCATGACTCACACGCTCCTCCTTTACCGATCGCAAAAGCTTGGTAATTATCTCTGCCTGACCCGGGATCTGGGAAAAATTCATAAAGCGGCAAGAGCAGAATCGTAGTCAGGCTCCTGCGTGATTTCAGGCACCTGCTGGGTATATTTTACAATTCCGTTTTCATCTAACACAACTATACATCTCGAGTATAATCCTGCGAGAGGACCGTCTGCCATCTGAAGCCCGTATTCACTGCCGAATTTTGCATCGCGGAATCCCGAAAGGGGAATAACATTAGTGATGCCTTCGGTTGAACAGAACCGTCCGTGCGCAAAAGGCAGATCCTTTGAGATCGCCAGGACAACCGTATTCCTGATTTCTGATGCGAGCTTGTTGAATTTCCTGACGGAAGTTGCGCAGACTGATGTATCGAGGCTTGGAAAGATATTGAGTATAACCTTTTTGCCCTTATGCTCTGAGAGTGACATATTGCCAAGATCAGTTTTAACAAGAGTAAAATCGGGGGCTTTGCTTCCTTTTCCGGGAAGGTTTCCTGATGTATTTACAGGGTTGCCCTTTAATGTGATTTTTGCCATTTTCTTTTTTTTCAAATTTAACACTCTTTTAGCAGAGGAACAGTCAAAACTGCGATATTGTTTAACGCCGGTTGAATCAAATCATCTAAAAGCTTCTTGCTCTTCACCACTCTGTGTCTGCTCCGTGTCTCTCTGTGTAATAAAAGTAAAACTATTACTGAGGTTCACTGAGAATGCACAGAGGTCCACAGAGATCATAATGAAATCTTTTCTGAGAGAAATAAATATTTCCAAAAATTAAGTACGTTTGTATATAATCCAAGATCTGCATAAAAATGGATTTTTTTTGCCACCAGGACGTAAAGACACAAAGTGGCACCAGGTTCTGTTTATGGAATTCTTAGTGAGCTTTTGTGTTTTGGCGCCTTTCTGGCATTTATTCTTTATTAATAACAAAATTGATAGGATTATTTACACTAAAACAGTTTATATATGATACAGATTCAGGACTTTAATTTCAAGGGCAGGAAGGTTATCGTTAGAGTCGATTTTAACGTTCCCCTCGATAAAAAAACTTTTGTTGTAACTGATGACACCAGGATAAGGGGTGCGCTTCTTACTATAAAAAAAATAATAGGTGAAGGCGGAAGCTGCATACTAATGTCACACCTTGGCAGACCGGAGGGTGTTCAGGAAAAATACTCCCTTAAACCTGTCCTTCCAGTGCTTGAAAAACATCTCGGCATGAAGGTTCTTTTTGCCGACGATTGCCTTGGTGAGTCGGCAGTTAAAATGTCAGCCGCCCTTAAACCGGGAGAGGTGCTTCTTCTCGAGAACGTACGCTTTTATCCAGAGGAAGAGGGAAAGCCAATACTTCCGGAAACTGCAACAGACGAAGAGAAAAAGGCAGCAAAGGCTGCCCTGAAGGTAAAGCAGAAAGAGCTTGCAAAAAAACTCTCTGCCTACGCTGAGATCTATGTTAATGATGCATTTGGCACTGCCCACAGGGCACATGGAACAACAGCAGTAATAGCTGATTATTTTCCTGCAGATAAGAGAATGTTTGGCTTCCTTATCAACAGTGAGCTCGCGGCAATGGACAGGGTTCTCAATAAGGCACAAAAGCCATTTACAGCAATTATGGGCGGCGCTAAAGTATCTGACAAGATCCTCCTTATTGAAAACCTTCTGAACAGGGTTGACAATCTTATTATCGGAGGCGGCATGACCTACACGTTCATCAAGGCACAGGGCGGCCAGATAGGCAAATCACTTTGTGAGGAGGATAAGCTTGATCTGGCTCTCAGTTTGATAAATAAGGCTAAGGAAAAAGGTGTAAAGCTCCTGTTACCTGTCGACAGTGTTAATGGCGACAAATTTGATAATGAGGCGAATGTTGTTATAACTCCGATCGATGAGGTTGGCGAAGGCTGGATGGGTCTTGATATTGCAGAAAAGAGCATTAAGCTCTTCACCGATGTAATTGAGAATTCGAAGACGATACTTTGGAACGGACCAATGGGCGTGTTCGAAATGGAGAAATTCTCAAAAGGTACGGTTGCTATTGCAAAATCCATCGCAGCAGCAACTTCAAAAGGAGCTTTCAGCTTAATTGGCGGCGGAGACTCGGTTGCGGCTATTAATAAATATAATCTTGCTGACAAGGTAAGCTATGTATCGACGGGCGGTGGCGCTATGCTCGAGTACATGGAGGGTAAAAAGCTCCCCGGAATAACTGCAATAAGAGGAGAGTAAGTGTAATAAAGGGAATGCGATTGCCACGCCCTCCTTTGTCGGGCTCGCAATGACGTTGGACGTTCAGCAGCATCGCTGATCTGCCCATCGAATGCTTAATAGTCATTCGGTCATTGCGAGTCGCGCAGCGACGAAGCAATCATACATGGCCTGCTCAAATGCCAATCTATTGCACGGTCATTGCGAGTCGCTTGGCGACGAAGCAATCGCACACAGCCTCTTCAAATACCAATTTATTGCACGGTCATTGCAAGTCGCGCAGCGACGAAGCAACCACTACATTCAGGCAGGGATTTAAATCAGGTTGTATCCCTCTTCTGATTTTCTTTTATCTTTGTATTTAGTTATGAGAAACATTTACCTGATAACACTAGCGGTTCTTTTCACCATCGTCGGATGCAGGAAAGACAAGACCCCGCCAAATTCGGGTACTATTACTATAAATAATGTTCTGTCGGGTTCTGGACCATACTACGCATTTGGTTTCTCGGTGAAAAATGGGACTATGGTTTCTACTCTGAACAGCCCCCTTGATGTAATAACAATTCTTGGAGCGACCGACATCAACCAGGTAGTCAAAAAATTCCTGTTTAGCTGTGAGAATTTTGAAAACTCATTTTGTATTTATGGTGGTTACAACGATGCTGCAACCGCCAGGACCACCTTTGATAATCTCAAGACATTTACTGCGGGGACCTGGACAGCTTCAGCCGATTCAGTTGTACCAAACCAGATCTGGCTCTTCAGGACATCCGATACAAAATATGCAAAGGTAAGGGTAATAAGCACCTTTTCGGAGATAAGGTCCGGGATGCCGTACCCCTATTGTGAAGCTACATTTGAATGGGTTTACCAGCCTGATGGCACAATGATATTCCCCTGAGTATGAGCAGCAGTTTCCGCGACCAGATTTTTCGGATAAGCAATTACAGGGAATTCGAGAAGGCTGCGCTTGAAATATTCAGAGTACAAGTCCGTGAGAATTCCGTCTACAGGCAATATGTTTCACTGCTTGGCGTGACAACTGAGGATGTCACAACAGTCAGCAGGATCCCATTCCTTCCGATAGAGTTTTTCAAAAGCCACATAATAATCACGGGCAATGATGAACCCGAGAAAATATTCGAAAGCAGTGGGACGACAGGATCGGAAACAAGTCGCCATTATGTTACAGACCTCAGGGTTTACGAGGAGAGTTTTCTTACATCTTTCAATATAGCCTATGGCGACCCGGGAGACTATTTTTTTGCCGCACTTCTTCCATCATATATTGAAAGAGGAAATTCCTCTCTTGTATATATGGCCGATGTACTTATAAAAAACAGCAGACAGGAGGGAAGCAGCTTTTTCCTTAATGAAAATGAGAGACTTATTTCGGCATTGAGGAACGTACAGTCAGCAAAAAGGAGAGGAATGCTGATGGGCGTCTCCTTTGCCCTCCTTGAACTGGCAGAAAAGTTTTCGCCGGATCTGAATGGAATAACGATTGTTGAAACCGGAGGGATGAAAGGAAGGAGAAAAGAGCTTATCCGCGATGATCTTCATGCTGCCCTTAAGGTGGGATTTAATGTAAGCTCGGTTCATTCTGAATATGGGATGACAGAGCTTCTCAGCCAGGCCTGGTCAAAAGGGGAGGGGATCTTTTTTACACCTCCATGGATGAAAATATTGCTGAGGGAGATCAATGACCCTCTTAGCGTTTTTGAGGATACAGGCATCACTGGCGGCATCAATATTATTGATCTGGCAAACTACAACTCATGTTCATTCATTTCAACAGGCGATCTGGGCAGACTTCATGCCGGCGGCGGATTTGAAGTTCTCGGAAGATTCGGAAACAGCGACCTGAGAGGGTGTAATTTATTGATTATTTAATATCAAGCTTGGCCCGTATTTCGGGGGAAAGAGAATTTTTATTCACCATTATTGCAATTGTTTTTGCACGCACGTAGCTTTCTGACATGTTGAGATATCCTCCGAAAGGATTTCTGTCAGTTCCCCAGGAGTTTTTTGTCACATAGTACTTATTCCCATCCTGATCTTTTACAATGCCTGTGAGGTGCATAAGATGATCATCAGTCGTTGATTTATTATCATAGCCTTCCTCACGCATCTCCTGTGTTACCTTTACCTCCGGGAAAGGCCTTTTGAACTTATATGCTTCTGCCGCACGTTCCTCTTTTGTCATCTTGCCATAACGGGCCATGTCCGCCTTAGAATACTGGCTGGTATTTTCAACTTCCGGAATTATGGCAACGCCCTTGAAATGCGAGAATCCTCTTTCACTGCAATCACCGTCCCAGGCGATAGTATAACCCCTGACAAGGGAAGAATCCATTATGGAAATAAGCTCATTGAGAGGCACATTGTAATAGTTCATTTTCCTCCAGTTATCTGGAATGGGAACAAGCCCCTGAGTATAAAAGGGAAAAAGAGTGAAAGAAGTGATCTCAACATAATCGCTTGGGTGTATCCCAAGGGATGCAGTAAAAGATTTAGGTGTATACCCTACCCCCTTGTATGTAAATGTCTGAGGTTCCTTTCCAAGATATGTATCAAGTATAGCATCAACAATTGTAAAATACTGATCGCTCTCTTTGCCAAACTTAAGCGGGACTGTAGCAACTGCTTTGATAAAGGCGTTCAGTTCACTGTGATTATGTTTTACCGAGCTGTAGTTAAGGCCTGTATATACCTCATCCGGTACAATTCCGTTTTTAATGAATTCGTACATCCAGTCGTGAGAGACACTACCCTGGCCAAGGTTTCCATTGCCATTCTGGATGAAGTTATCCCTGAGCCTGTCGACATAATTGTTTCTGACAATATACATTTCAGACAGATCAAATTCTCCTTTTCCCATACGCAGAAGTTCGGATTCGATGAAGGAGGTTGTGGCGAAACACCAGCAGGTACCAGTTGAAGCCTGGTTTTTTACAGGGGTCGCCTTCAGCTGAACGACATTGGTAAATTTGTAGCCTTCATCTGTTAAGGCTGATTCAGACCTGGACTTGCTTTTCTGAGCATTTACGGAGACAACCGCAAATAGTAGCACAACTGAAAGAAAGGATCTTAGCTTCATAACCTGATATTTATTTACATATTAATATGTGGATCATAACCTGATTGTCAGAGACAAATGTATTAAAATTCAATGAGGAGTTTTCCTGACAACAATGTAAGTTGTCCTGATTTTATGAATATTTAACAGTTTATTTTACAAGGGAGTATGAGAGATCGACATCTCCTTAACTTACACTGTCTGTAACTTCCAACTTCCCCGGCACGAGATAATTAATATATTTCCCGAAAAAGAACAAAGAAAGGATCATGGTTATCAATATCAGAATGACAGGAAGCCCCCATAACAAATGTGCCAGCGGGCCAGATGATATTCCTGTTTCATAGGCCTTCAGAACAAACGAATAGAGAAACCTGTGATCGGGATAAAAAATGAAAAGCCCGTAGAAGAATAAAGGCAGGACAAGAAAGGCTGAAAACACGATCAATCTCCGGCTGTTAGCAATTGATTTGTATACAGCTACCAAAGGAGGCACCAGAATAAGCAGTACGATTAATATGCTAAGTACATTTGAAAATTTTTCATTAAGACCGGTTAATTGACTGATCCACAGACCGTAGAATCTCTCATCACCACCCGATAAGGCCCAAAACCTGCCCAGTGGCATGCTTGCAAAAATTAATGAAAATCCAGCCAGGCCATACTTTTCGGATCGCAGCATGAACATGCCAATCCACATTAACATATAATCACTGAATAAGGGACCTGCAATAGTAGCCACTTTATAGGATCCGCCGGTAAGTGCAGATGAGAAAAAATGGCGGTCGAAAGTGAGAAATCCCACTTTACCGCACAGAATTTCACCAAGAAAATGATGTATAAGCTGATGCATCTGGGTCAGAAGAAACAAAAGCATTATGAATGCCATAAGGTAATTACCATTCAAAGGGATACTGATTTTCGGCAATTTTTGATTCATGGTATTGATCTTTAAACTAAGCGGTTAAATAACTTTCCTTTTCAATTTTGATATTCCAAAAGCATACAATAATAACAAACAGATAATTGCAGTTATTTCAATTGTGGCACTTGTCTTTCCCGGTCGTGGTACAGAGACATTATATGCTATTGACCTCTTCTGTTCGATAAGTTTAGTTATTTCATCATCTGTCTTATTAATGAGTTTTCCAAGATTTCTCCAGGAATCGCGATCATATAGTTCATCAAATTTCCTCGAAGGCATGCCTGCATATTTGTTAAATGATTCTTTTCCGATCTTCTTATCAATAAATTCAGTTACTGCCAGAGAGTTATTTTCCGATATAAAAACCGAATTTTTATCCCTGGAAGTATATTGCCAGCGATCTTTAAACACATCCTGAAGACCAGTTTTTTGTTCAAGGTCATTCCACATTTTAAAAGATCCTACTTCCTCAGGATGTGACCAGATAAGAGGATGTCCGGCCAAAAGCGAAGCATTAACCGAATCAGCAATTCTCGCATAATTATATGCAGGCTGCCAGATAGCCGGCCCGTACTTCTGATATATCAGTTTTGATAAGCGGGTAGCAGCATAGGTCGCCCAGCCTTCCGATTCAGTAGCTATCCAGCTTTGATAAGGGAAAACCCCATACAGGTGGGCGTATTCATGCAAAATTGAATTAACAGGATCGGGAAACTGGCACGACAGACCGGGATTATTCATAAATGAACTGTCATGTATATCATTAATATATTTCTGCGATAAAAAATTACCACGGATACCGTGTGGAAATACTGCATTAAAACCTCCTGTTTCAATGCCATAAACTGTGATCCATTTTATTTCAGGCGATACGCCAAGATTCTCACGACTTACCTGGTTGGCGGCCTGAAGTACCTTCGTAAGTTGTGCAAGTGAATTATGGACCAGAGTATCGTTATAATTGATCTGAATTCCATTTACATTTTCTTTATGCCTGATTATTTCACTTTTATTCTCTTTCAGTTCATCAGCGGACGCGGGGGTAATCAGTCCGGGCAGACCCAGGCTCAGAAACAAACAGACCACGGAGATTGTGGTTATACCTATTATTCTAGGTTTTAAACTGGCTCTTCTCATGGTAATTGCAGCCACAAGCATCGCTGCGAATGGAAAGAACAATGTGAAAAGGCTGCCCGAAACGCCTCCAAAAATAAAAAAGCATACGATCGAACTTGTGATCAAAGCCGAAAACACTCCTGCCCAGAATGAATTTTTAAATGAATTTCTGAATGCGATAATTGTAAGAGATTGCGTTAATCCGACTCCGGCAAATATTCCGACAGGGACTAAAAGGCCATAAGGATCTGTGACAAAATCCTGTAAAAAACCTGATGACAATAGTATTAAAATAATTACCAGCGAACGGAGGTATCTGCGAAAGTGATTAAGGTTCAGAATTAAATTGACAGCTACAAAGCTCAGGAAAAAGTAAAGCCAGCGCATCACCGTCATCTCGTTGAACTGAAATTTAAAAATAAATTCCTGCTTATAAGTGAATAAACATAACCCTGTTATGACAGGGAATGCCAAAAACCATGCAGAATTGATTATCCCTTTCTTTAAATCAGAAAAGTTCGGTTTTTGTATTGATCTGTTTCTTATAAGCAGAAGAATTATCAATGCTGAAAAAAGCAATTCTGAGAAAAGTGGTTTTGACAGAAGTCCGTTTCCAATAAAGCTTCTTGAAACCAGGATTGATTGAATATCAGATTTACCAAAGGCTAATGCAATAACTCTTAACAGTAGAAGAACCAGTGTTATAGACAGGAACAAGGTTGTTTCTTTTTGATGGGAATTGCCGGAGTCTGTCTGAAGATCTTTATGCAGTAACATATGAATAGCTGTTATGGTTAATAAAATATTTAATGGCTTTTCTTACAATTCATCCTGTTTAATAAAATCATACCAATGACTGAAGTTTTATTTTAATGCTGCGTTTCAGATTAAAATCATTAAAAAAATGATCCCTTTAAAAGTACTCAAGGTGAAACTGCTAGAGACTCGATCTATTTTATTGATCTCTAAACCAATAGATTAAAATTTTTCTGAACAGATTATTTTAAAATGAAGTCAGGACATGAACAATCTGGATGAATATTTTTCAGGTTCAGGTCTGAGAATCTATTGATTCCCCTCAATAAGACGTGCGAATGATCGATCCGGGATAATACCTCTTTGTCCGGAATTGTCCCGTCAGGATTTA
>JBBIIS010000050.1:0-18908 GCA_037446375.1 Bacteroidota bacterium
GGGGCTGAGATATTTGATGAGAAGCTTCGCAAAAATATCTGCGACGACAAATCTTCATCGGAGCTCTGGCTTAAAATCCATGAAACAGCGCATAAACTGGGAATACCTTCAAACGCGACTATCCTCTACGGTCATCTGGAGAACTATGGCCATCGCATAGACCATATGGAGCGTCTCCGACAGCTGCAGGACAGAACAGGTGGCTTCAATGCATTCATTCCCCTGAAGTACAAGAAGGCTAATAACAGCATGTCATTCCTTGGAGAGGTAAGCATTCTTGAGGATCTGAGGAATTATGCCGTTTCCAGGATTTACCTTGACAACATAAGCCATATCAAGGCCTACTGGCCAATGGCCGGAAAAGATGTGGCCCAGATAAGCCTTTCATTTGGTGCAGATGATCTGGACGGAACAATTGATGACACAACAAAAATATATTCAATGGCCGGTTCAGGTGAAGAGAAACCGTCAATGTCGGGCGAAGAGATGTCGCGGCTCATACATGAAGCAGGCTTCGAACCCGTTGAAAGGGATACTCTCTATAATACAGTGAGTCCATTATGATCGCGAATGGTTCTCCTTCAATCACTTTCCATATAATTTTATCTTTAACTTTGCGTTAATATTAATGTTCAAGAATCATACATGAGCCTAAAGAAATTCCTCCTGTCAAGAGACTTTGCCAAAAATCTTGGCCTCGCAGCAGTTATCATTGTGGGTCTTCTTATCTTACTCCTTATCTGGATGAATATTTATACCCGTCACGGGCAGACAAGGACTGTACCTGATTTTCAAGGCCTTACTATGGAGCAGACTGCAAAACTGGCGAAGAAAAGCAGGCTTAAATACCAGCTTATTGACTCGGTTTACACTTCTGCTGTCGGTCCCGGCTGTATCGCCGGACAAAACCCGCCTGCCGGTTTCAAAGTAAAGAAATGGAGAAAAATAAACCTCACTGTAAACGCCATAAATCCGGAAATGATAGCAATTCCTGACCTTGTCGGATTGCCAAAAAGGCAGGCTATCGCACTCATCGAAAGCTCCGGTCTTGAAGTAGGTCAGAGGTTTTATTTTCCTGATCTCTCTGTAGATTTTGTGCTCAAGCAGCTCTATAAGGGCAAGGAGATAAAAGCCGGAGAATCTGTAAGAAAAGGATCAGTTATAGATCTCGTCCTGGGCAAAGGGCTCAGCAATGAGAAGACTCCGGTCCCCAACCTTGTCGGGATGAAACTCGATAATGCTAAGAATGAGCTGCTGTCATCATCACTTAATCTGGGCACATTTATCTACGACAGTACAATAGTATCTGCCAATGACACAACGAATGCATTTGTCTTCAAACAGAACCCGGAGTTCAACGAATCGGCCAGGCTTCAGCTCGGATCTGCCGTATACCTTTGGCTGACAGTCGATTCGACCAAGCTACCTATCGATTCCACCAGGGTTTCGGTAAAGGACAGCCTCGGAATTAAAGAGAAAAGGAAATAAGTTTTATTTTAAATAGATGTTTAGGAATATCCTGACATACCCGCTTCTTTTCATTAGCCTTGCTTCACTCTCAGCCCAGGAAGTCGTGACCGGACTCTATTCTGACAGGCGGATAAAGGCCGCATGGGAAAAGCTGGACAAGAAAAAATCACTCCAGCTGGCAGATACTCTGGAATTGCCTTTTTTTGACGATTTTTCACAAACAGATATTTTCCCGTCTCCTGTGCGCTGGCAGGATAATTTTGTTTTTGTAAACAATACCTATTCGGTAAAACAACGCACTCAGGGTGTTGCAACATTCGACGCCCTCGACAATACCGGCCGTCTGTATCCATCAGCGTCATCAGCCGGCTTTGAGGCTGATCATCTTACCTCACAGCCTATAAACCTGAACTACAGTCCATCCGACAGCATCTATCTCAGCTTCCTTTACGAGGGCGGCGGTATTGCGGATAAGCCTGAATATTCAGACAGTCTTACCCTGCAATTTTACGCACCGCTTGAGAGTAAATGGTACTCTGTATGGCGGACTTCCGACTTTGGCGCCGATACATTCAAGGCTGCCATAATTAATATTTCTGATCTCCGCTTTCTCGTAAAAGGATTTCAGTTCCGCTTCATTAATTACGCAAGCCTCAGCACTTCAACATCAGATCCTTCAATGATGGGTAACTGCGATGAGTGGAACGTTGATTATATCCTCCTGGGTAAAAACAGGAATCACGCAGATACGCTTGCAACCGATGTTGCGTTTACGAAACCTGTGAGATCTGTACTCAAAACCTACGAATCGATGCCCTGGAAACAGTTCAGGCTCTTTTTCCTGTCGGAGATGGGCCCATGGGTGACGATAAACTATTTCAATAACGACTCAATTACAAGGAATGTGACCCGCAATTTCGAGATCTACGACATGTACAAGGGCGTGAAGGCTTATTCTGTATCGGGAGGGGCCGCCAATATTTCTCCCCGGTCTGGCGTAACCTACCAGGGAAATATTATTTACACATTCAATACCGACAATCCCGATTCCGCACTTTTCAGGATAAAAAGCATACTAACAACAGACATCTTCGATCCGAAGCAGAACGATACAATTATTTATTATCAGAACTTCTCGAACTATTATGCTTACGATGATGGCACAGCAGAGGCAGGCTATGGCGTAAACGGACTTGGATCCAGAAATGCTATGGTGGCGTACAGGTACTCTCTTCTGGCTCCGGATACACTCAGAGCAATAGAGATTTGCTTCAATGAAAGCTATCAGGATGCAAATGCAACAACATTTGACCTTAAGGTCTGGGATGACAATTCAGGCCTTCCCGGAAATGAAATTCATACAGAAGCCGGAGTTCCGGTAACTCTGGGCACAGGCATCAACGGTTTCTACACTTATATTCTCTCCGATCCTATCGAAGTGTCAGGGGACTTTTATGTGGGATGGAAGCAGCTGTCTGAGACATTCCTGAACGTGGGCTTTGACCTTAACACTCCCCACAAAGGAAAACAGCTGTACTGGATTAACGGGAACTGGAATGAATCGCAGACAAAGGGAAGCATAATGATCAGGCCGCTATTCGGGTCGAGGAAGAATATTACCGGCATTACAGATATAGCGGCTGGTCCAGGTAAGCTTAAATTCTGGCCGAATCCCTCTGCAGATTACATCAATATAAAAGTTCCTGAAAATGATATTTCAGTTAACCATTCTTATTCAATAACTGACCTTCAGGGAAGGGAGCTGATAAGAACAACAAATTACGACAGGATTGATATTTCTTCGCTTTCACCTGGTGTATATATAATTATAAGCTTCAATGGAAAGACCCCAGCCGCTTTTGGACGTCTTATTAAACCCAGGTAAAGTATTATGAATGAAGAGGATATCTTAGACCAGCAGGATCTGTTTGAGCATCACCGGTTCAAAGTGGATTCAGGACAGTCACTTCTCAGAATTGATAAGTTTCTGACCTTAAGGCTTGAAAATACTTCGCGCTCGCGGATACAGAATGCTGCAAACGCCGGAAATATTCTTGTAAATAATGTCTCAGTAAAGCCAAACTACAGGGTCAAGCCCGGTGATATAATCCAGATCGTTCTTCCCGATCCGCCTAGAGAGATAGAGCTTATTCCTGAAAATATTCCCATCAATATTGTCTATGAGGATGAGGATGTAATTGTGGTCAATAAGGAGCCCGGGATGGTTGTACATCCTGCTTATGGAAACTATACAGGCACTCTTGTCAATGCACTTATGTGGCATTTCAGGGATCTGCCTCTTTTTCAGACGGGGGAGCTTCGTCCGGGGCTTGTTCACCGGATCGACAAGAACACTTCAGGTATCCTTCTTATTGGAAAAAATGAATATGCCCAGAACAGGCTGGCAAAGCAGTTCTTCGACCGTACAACCGACCGTAAATATGTTGCCCTGGTATGGGGAACGCCCGATCCGCCTGAAGGAACAATAACAGGGAACGTAGGAAGGGATCCTAAAGACAGGAAGATAATGCATGTGTTCACAGAGGGTGACCAGGGTAAACACGCCGTAACTCATTACAGGGTAATTGAGAGCTTGGGCTATATTTCTGTTGTTGAATGCAAGCTTGAGACGGGAAGGACGCATCAGATAAGGGTCCATTTCAGCCATATTAAGCACCCGCTCTTCAACGATGAAGAGTATGGAGGTGACAGGATACTTAAAGGAACCACATTTGCCAAATACCAGCAGTTTGTTAAGAACTGTTTCGAGATCCTCCCCAGGCAGGCTCTTCATGCCAAGTCGCTTGCGTTCGATCATCCTGTAACAAAAAAGAGGCTCTCATTTGATTCTGAGCTGCCTCTTGATATGCAAACCGTTATAGAAAAATGGAGATCCTATTCCGGTAACCGGTAATCAGTGATCCGGAACGGCTGCTGTTACCAGCTTCCCCCTGCACCGCCGCCACCGAAGCTTCCGCCGCCAAAGCCGCCGAAGCCTCCACCACCGCCTCCTCCGCCTGAAAATCCTCCCCAGCTTCCTCCTGAAGAACGGCCTGAGTTCATCAGAGAGAGAAGAAGCCAGAACGGCAAGCCACTGCGGCGACTGAGATTGTTATGATTTGATTTCCCTATGCTGCTGAGAACAATGAAGATTATAAAGATGACAACAAAAAATCCTATCGGAGCAGCTTTTTTCAGATCCTTGCTTTGATTTTTACCATACTGTGATGCGGTAAACTCACCCCTGACGAGGGAAATAATTACAGTAGTGGCTTTATCGAGGCCCTTGTAATAGTTGCCTTCCCTGAAAGCGGGCAATATCTCATTATCAACGATACTTGCACATGTAAGATCAGGAACGGGTCCTTCGACACCATAGCCAGGCTTAATAAACACCTGGCCTTTTGAAGATTCTGTTTTGATCTTCACGAGAATAACAAGCCCGTTATTAAGACCCTTCTGTCCTACTCCCCATTTTTCTCCTACTCGCTGTGCAAATTCCTCTGGCTCATAATTTCCGAGATCCTTTACAATGACTATCGCTATCTGGGTTGAAGAGGAATCGTTGAAAGCAACAAGCTTGCTCTCGAGTGCGCTTGCCTCCTGGCTGCTGAGAAGATTGGCAAAATCATTAACAAGCCTTGGCGGTGATGGCCTGTCGGGTATCGACTGCCCCGCAAGTATCCCTGATGCTGAAATCAAGATAAGGATAAGAGCTATAGCTGTATAAAATCTTTTCATAATATTATCTCCCCTCATGCGGTTTATCGAATGAAATTTCGTCACTTAGCTCGTTCACATCATCAATCTGATGCGGGAAGTGTTCCTTAAGGTGCTTTCCGGCAAGTATGATCCCTGCTGAAAGACCTTCGGTAAATCTGCCTTCAACGAATTCTTTCCTTAGAAGTTCTTTTACATCGTCCCAGAATCCGGCAGGGACCTTAGCGTTAATACCAGCATCGCCTATTACGGCAAACTTCCTGTGATCAATTGCAAGATAGAATAAAACCCCGTTCCTTTCCTTGGTTTTCTGCATGCCCAGCTTTTTGAAAATCCAGGCGGCCCTGTCGAGTACATCGCCCCGGCATGAGGATTCAATGTGAACCCTCACTTCACCCGAGGTTGCATTTTCTGCTTCGCGGATCGCAGCAACAATTGTTTCCTGCTGCTCCCTTGAAAAGAATGATGACGCTTTCATGAGTTATCCCGAATTATCAGAATTTCACTTCAGGAGCCTTATCAGCGCCTTCAGCTGATTTGAAATATGGTTTTTCCTGGAAGCCGAACATACCTGCGAGTACGACCTGCGGGAATCTCTTTATATATGCATTGTATGACAATACATCCTCGTTGAATTTTCTTCTTTCGTTTGCTATCCTGTTCTCCGTTCCTTCGAGAGTGACCTGGAGGTCGCGGTAGTTCTGAGTTGCCTTGAGTTCAGGGTAACGTTCGACAACAACCATGAGCTTGCTGAGTGATGAACTGAGTTCGCTCTGAGCCTGCTGGAACTGAGCAAGATTAGCCTGAGTCATTTTTGTAGGATCGATCTTTACTGAAGTAGCCTTGGCTCTGGCTTCAATTACTGCTGTAAGAGTCTGCTGTTCAAAGTTTGCGGCACCCTTGACAGTATTTACAAAATTCGGGATCAGGTCCATCCTTCTCTGATATTGAGTCTCGACATTACCCCATTGGGCCTCGACTCCCTGTTTCATTGTGACCATCTGGTTATAGCTCCTGACGCCCCAGAGCACAAGCATTAAAACTAAAAAAGCAAATATTGCCCCTATAACTAATGCAACTAAACAACCCTTTTTCATTTTGTATGATTTTAAAATTTATGATAAAGGTAATACATCGCTGCAATTATTCAATTTCTATTCCGCGTATAACAGAAAAACGACGGTAAGCCCACTGCTTTTACCGGTAAATACTTTTTTAAGCGATATCGCCGGAAATATATTAAATTTGGATCTGCAATCAATACCATTTCAATGAGAACCATAGCTATAGCAGCAGGCGGTGATTCTTCAGAGTTTGAAGTTTCTGTCAAAAGTGCTTCAGAAGTAAGCAAAGCATTAACTGCAAAGTACCAGGCATACATTATAATGATCCGTGGCACAGACTGGTACTGGGAAGATCCAAAGGGAAGATGCTTCCCGGTCGACAAAAATGATTTCACCCTTAAGCTGGATGATGAAAGAGTCAGGTTTGATGCCGTATTCATAGCTATTCATGGGACACCGGGTGAAAACGGGCTTCTCCAGGGATATTTTGATCTTCTGAAGATCCCTTATACAACATGTGGCGCTTTCTGCTCCGCTCTTACATTCAACAAACAGGCATGTAAAGCTTACCTGAGGGAATATGGCATTTCGATGGCCGAAGCTGTCATGATAAGGAAGGGCGATGCTGCAAACGCAGGGGAGATACTTGGAAAGATCGGATTGCCATGCTTTGTAAAGCCGAATGACAGCGGATCAAGCGTAGGGGTGTCGAAGGTAAAAACTGAAATTGAGTTTATCCCCGCTGTTGAAAAAGCTTTTATCGAAAGCAATGAGGTTCTTGCTGAGGCATTCATGGACGGCCGTGAAGTGGCATGCGGCGTGGTGAAATCAAAGAACAGGAAGCTGGTTCTTCCTGTTACTGAAATAATAAGCAAAAATGAATTCTTCGATTATGAGGCAAAATATACATCAGGCAGATCGGAAGAGGTTACCCCAGCTGATATGGACGAAAGTATTACGGATGAGATCCAGCGCCTGAGCTCTCTGATCTATGACCTTCTTGGATGCGCCGGTATTGTAAGGGTCGACTTTATTGTTGTAAGGAATAAGCCTCTTTTCCTCGAGATAAACACTGTTCCAGGCATGTCGGCCGGGAGCCTGGTACCACAGCAGGTAAAGGCGGCCGGTTTTGATCCAGGTGATTTCTATTCGATGCTTATTGAAAACCTGTTTGAGTAAAGGCGCGACGGCGCAATGGTAAAAAGACGCAAAGGCAGAAAAACTGATCTCCTTCCGGGATGAGCAGGGCCTGGTTTTTCTATTTCTCCATGGCCTTTTTCAGTGCACTCGTTGTTGTATAATATTTGGTTATCATTTCCTGTACCTCCCACTCCGGGAGCTTCCCTTCATTAAGATATTTAAGGAACTTTGCAGTAACCTGGGCAAAATGATCTTCATGGCTAACCCTGTACTTTTCAGGGATACCTATCCTGATTATATCCGAACTAACCTTTTCAACTGTAAGACTGTCATATGGAAGGGATGCCAGAGCCTTTTTCAGCTTCATGGTGAACTCAACAATATCCGATCCCTTAACCTTCTCAACATAAAGTTCCGGCCGGAACTTCTCATCGGCTGTCTGCCTTATGACAAGGTTGCATTCTGATCCTCTCATTATTGAATAATGGGTATCACCCCCGCCATCAGGAGCTTTGAATTTCCATTCAACAGATACTTTTGCCCAAACCCCTTTGATCCGGTACTCAAATTCGCCATTTGAGAACACAGCCAGATCCCCATTTCGGATATCCTTACGCAGGAATTCCGGGTAATCCACCAGGCCGGTAACCTCCCTGAACTGATCTTTAGTCAACTTTGTTTCCCATCTTTTTGCCGTACCTATCTCAATATCACGCTTGCTTAAAAGGCTGTCGGGGAAGCATTCCCACTGTATCAGATCGACAAGGTGAGTCGTTACATCAACAATTCCCTCGCCCTGCTGCTCAGTATCAAAGAACCATGCTGGCCTCACGAGTGATTTCCCTGAAACAAATTTTGCAAAATGGTGTACGCTTACCTTCTCGACTCCTGGCTCTTCAATACTGCCTGACTGCAGCCTGCCAAAGATCTCTTCATTCTGAGAAAGCGCTTTCTGGAGAATTGTTGTGATCTCATAGCGCTCTGTCATTATATCGTACAGAAGAACGCCTTTTCGGGAAGCAGTATTGAAAGCTTCCTCAAGACGCGGGAAATCAACGGCGTTTATTATCATTGGCTTATCGGCGAGAACATTCAGTCCGGCGTCTACCGATCTTACAATATAATCAGCCTTTTTCCTGTTATTGCCAGAAAGAACAACTACGTTCCCCGGCTTTTCGGCAAGCATCTTTTCAAAATAATCATTTCCAGTATAGACAATCTCATTCCACGATGTCGGGGAATCTGTTCTTGAATTATATGATCTTATGCGATCGAGATGCTGCTGCAGGTCGCTGCCTTCGGGTGCAAAAACATATACATCCCCTGATAGCTGGCTGTACATTGATTTCTGTACAAGTGCCGCATGGAAGTGGCCTGGATCGAGGGTCATCAGCTTAAACATTTTTACCTGGCCTGATGTGTCCGCATTCTGTGGTGGGTTTCCTCCGCCACACGAAAAAAACATTATTGAAACAGGAAAGATAAGTATAAGAATCCTTTTCATCGGGCGAAATATTAGTCATCAGAAAAAAGGAGTCTGCCGGCTCAGGCAAACTCCTGTATGGGATAGCTTTTTTTATTAAGACTTGAAGGTGTCCATCCTGTATGAATTGACAGGGGCACAGGTGCAAACAAGGTTCCTGTCGCCATAGCCATCATCAACTCGTCCAACCGTTGGCCAGAATTTATTCTCGGCTACCCATTTCAGCGGGTAAGCGGCCTTTTGCCTGTCATACTTATGGTTCCATTCATTGGCAGTTATCACCTTTGCGGTGTGTGGTGCATTATGAAGAACGTTGTCCTCATTATCGGCTTTCCCTTCCTTAACCTCCATAATCTCATTCCAGATAGTCTTCAAGGCATCTATAAACTTATCGAGTTCAACAAGCGATTCCGATTCGGTAGGCTCGACCATTAGCGTTCCGTGAACCGGGAAAGATAATGTCGGTGCATGAAACCCGAAGTCCATAAGCCTTTTTGCGATATCGGACTCTGTAATGCCTGCCTCGCTTTTAAAGTTCCTGCAGTCGAGGATCATCTCATGCGCAACGGTTCCGTTTGTACCGAAGTAAAGGGTCTTATAGTGATTCTTAAGGGCAGCAGCGATATAGTTGGCATTCAGGATCGCGTATTTTGTTGCCGCGGTCAGACCGTCGGGACCCATCATAAGAACATATGAGTGAGATATTGTAAGTATATGCGCACTTCCATAAGGGGCTCCTGCGACAGCAGTTGTTCCGTGGCTCCCTCCGGTCTTTACAACCGGATGGGAAGGAAGAAATTCTGCGAGCCTGTCGTTTGTAAGGATCGGGCCCATCCCTGGTCCGCCTCCGCCGTGAGGTATAGCAAAAGTCTTGTGCAGGTTGAGGTGGCAGACATCTGCTCCTATGAATCCCGGATTTGTAAGACCCACCTGGGCATTCATATTTGCGCCGTCCATATAAACCATGCCTCCGTTCTCGTGGACAATATCTGTCATCTCCCTGACTGCGGCTTCAAATACGCCGTGGGTCGATGGATATGTTATCATGAAAGCTGCGAGGTTATCCCTGTGTTCAACAGCCTTCTTCCTGAGGTCTTCTACATTTATATTGCCTTTGTCGTCACACTCGACAACAACAACCTGCATTCCTGCCATTGCGGCACTGGCCGGGTTGGTGCCGTGGGCTGATGATGGTATAAGTGTCACATTGCGGTTCTTCTCTCCACGGCTCAGATGGTATTCGCGGATTACCATCAAGCCTGCATATTCACCTGCGGCTCCTGAGTTTGGCTGGAATGAGACTGATGAAAAGCCCGTGATCTCCTTAAGTGCCTCTCCCAGCTCATCCATTATTTGGTGATACCCTTCAGCCTGGCCTGCAGGTACAAAAGGATGTATGTTTGCAAATTCAGGCCAGCTCATCGGGAACATCGATGTTGCAGGATTCAGCTTCATTGTGCATGAACCGAGAGGGATCATGCAGTTTGTGAGCGAAAAGTCTTTCCTTTCAAGCATCTTGATATATCTCATCATCTCTGTCTCGCTCTGATAGATTTTAAAGCAGGCTTCATTAAGAAAAGACGACTTTCTCAGGAATTTCTCATCGATATGGTGGCAATTGCAATATGAAACAGCCCCTTCGATTTTCTTTCCGGCAACGTTGGCAAACACTGTTGCTATATCGTTAATATCCTTCAGAGTTGTAAGTTCATCTGTCGTTATTGAGACGATATTTTCTCCGGGATACCAGAAATTCATTCCTTTTGCAAGGGCCTCCCTCTCAATATCTTCTGAGGTAATACCTGAAGGAAGATTTATTTTAACCGTATCAAAGAACTGGGTGAACTCAGGCCTGAATCCGAGACCGGATAACTCGTGTCCTATCGTGCCGGCCGACCTGTGAATATCGTTTGCAATTGATTTCAGCCCTTCAGCGCCGTGATATTGTGCATACATTCCCGACATTGTGGCAAGAAGCGCCTGAGCTGTACATATATTTGATGTTGCTCTTTCTCTCTTGATATGCTGCTCCCTCGTCTGGAGTGACATTCTCAGAGCCTGGTTTCCCTGGGCATCAACCGACACTCCAATTATTCTTCCGGGCATGCTCCTTTTAAGTTCGTCCCTGGTTGCAAAAAAGCCTGCGTGTGGTCCGCCATAGCTCATAGGAAGTCCCATTCTCTGGCTTGAGCCGATAACAATATCTGCACCCCATTCTCCCGGAGGAGTGAGTATGGCAAGGCTCAGAAGGTCAGCAGCAACGCCGAGCAGGGCACCTGATGCGTGAGCCTTAACTGCAAAATCGCTGTAATCCCTCAGCTGGCCAGAGGCGGCCGGATACTGAACAAGCGCACCAAATACGGATTCGTCGAATATAAACTGACCATAGTTCCCTGAGAGGAGCTCAATTCCAAGAGGAGCCGATCTCGTTTTAATAACATCCAGAGTCTGATGGAACATTTCCTCATCGACGAAGAATTTGTTTGCTCCGGCTCTGACCGCCGCTCTTGATCTTGCATTGAACATCATTATCATCGCTTCAGCAGCAGATGTTGATTCATCAAGAAGCGATGCATTTGCTATCTCCATGCCTGTCAGCTCGATGACCATGGTCTGAAAGTTAAGCAAAGCCTCGAGCCTTCCCTGCGATATCTCAGCCTGATATGGAGTATAGGAGGTGTACCATGAAGGATTTTCAAGCACATTCCTTACAATTACCGAAAGCGGGGCAACGCCATAATAACCCTGTCCTATGAATGATCTGAATATTTTATTCTTCGATCCGACACTCCTGATATGGTTCAGGTATTCATATTCTGTCATGGAAGCCGGAAGCCTTAAAGTTCCTTTCAGCCTTAGTGAGTCAGGCACCGTTTTGCCGATCAGCTCATCAAGAGAACCTGCACCTATTGTCTGAAGCATCTTTTTAACATCCTCTTCGCGCGGGCCTATATGACGATTGATGAATTTGTCTGATAACATGATATTTAAGTTATAATTAGTATAACAGATTGCTTAGTAAAAGATCATGCGAAATTACTAAAAGAAATCGTTTAAAACATGAAAAAAAGCATGGTTTATAAGAGATATGGATTGCTCCGCTTTTCACGTTCAATTGTTGTCTCCGGACCGTGACCCGGATAGACAATAGTCGCAGGCGGAAGTGTTAACAGATTTGTTCTGATACTGTTTAAAAGTGTCTGATGATCGCCTCCCGGCAGGTCTGACCTGCCTACGCTTCCCGCGAAAAGTGCATCACCTGTAAATACGCATCCATCAGCTTCAGAATAGAAAGCAATACTTCCGGCAGTATGGCCAGGTACTAGAAGGGCAAGCAATTTCACTGATCCGAATCCCACAATCTGTCCATGTTCAATAAAGGACTCAGGCTCAGGAGAATCAGCCATCTTAAGACCGAACATGGCCGCATGTTCGGGTGATTCCTTCCTGTTATCCTCTTCCAGCGCATGACTATAGGTTCTCAATCCGTATTTCTCAAGCATCATCCTGTTTCCGAATATGTGATCGAGGTGACAGTGAGTATTCAGAAGAAGAACCGGTTTAAGATTCTTTGATTCCAATAACTTAACGAGCCTTCCGAATTCAGCTTCATTATAGCAGCCGCAATCAATTATTGTGCATTCGCCCGTTTTGTCGGCAAGTACATAAGTATTCACCTCTATAGGGGAAAAGACAAGCCTGTGTATCTCCATTATTTATCTGATTTCAGTTAACAGTACCTTTCAGCATTGGTACAAATGCAAAATTTCCGTGGGTTGTTGTCTCAAAAATCTCTTCACCGGTACGCGTTACAACTGTCATTACCTGCACGTCGTTCGCTCCTACGGGTACAATGAGCCTTCCTCCGGTTTTGAGCTGGTAAAGAAGCTTATCAGGTATTACCGGCGCAGCTGCGGTGATCAGAACTGCATCGAACGGGCCATATTGTTCCTTTCCCTCGAAACCGTCACCATAAAAAAAATGGACATTATAACCAAGCGATGAAACAATCCGCTGTGATTTCAAATACAACTCCCTGTAGCGCTCTATTGTATAGACCTTCACTCCCATTTCAGCGAGTACAGCAGCCTGGTATCCCGAACCTGTTCCTATTTCAAGTACTTTGTCCCTTTTTTTTACCTGGAGAAGAGCCGACTGGACTGCCACGGTATATGGCTGTGAAATAGTTTGTCCCGACGATATCGGGAATGCCTTGTCAACATAGGCGTGACTCAGAAAAGCAGGATCCATGAAGCAATGCCTGGGTACGGCGCTGATGGCTCTGAGTACCCCTTCATCGTTGATACCTTTTTGCCTGAGCCCTTCAACAAGCTTTTTTCTTAGTCCTTTTGCCTCAAACGAATCTGTCATTCCGTTGGTTCAGTTAAACCTGCTGGCAAATATAAAACATGTTTTTATATGGAGGTTAGCCAAAATAATAATATCTTTCACATTCAAAACAGCCACACCGGCAGTTGTAATTACATAATAAAGAGCTCACTACAAAAGAGATGAAGAGGGGTAGCACATCATGGCCATATGCAGCATGTGATTTTATTGCCTCCGGTCTTTCCTGGGTTCTTTTCTGTCTTGTAAGGAACCATCTTATGGTATCCGGGCCGGTGGTGAGTACTCACGAGTTTTTTGATGGTATTATTATACTCCCGTTCGGATGGGTCCTCCTTTTCATGCTTACCGGGTTTTACATCGTATCCCTGAAAAGATCAAGGCTCATGGAGCTTGTCTACAGCCTTATAGTAACAGTGCCTGGTGTCTCCATTGTATTTTTTGTCCTGCTCACGAGGGGGTTCATTACAGATAATTCATTATACTGGTCACTTTTCGGAACGCTTTTCTTTCTTCAGTTCGTACTTACATATGTTCCCCGGGTTATAATAACAAGTATAACTGCCCGTAAGGTCCACCGGGGTCTTCTCGGATACAGGACGATAATAATAGGGTCAAACGGACTGGCACTTGAAATCTTCAGGAAAATAAGGGAGGAAAGGATCCCTTCAGGCACGATCCTCTCCGGATATGTCAGCGTGAACAAGGTAGAATCCGAACTTTTCAGCAGGAATCTTTCATACCTGGGAGACCTCGATGAGCTTCCTGAGCTGATCGCAGAAAATATGATAGAAGAGGTAATAATTGCTATTGAAGGGAACGAACATGACACTTTGGGAAAGATAATTGGAATGCTTCATTACGCCGATGTGAATATCAGGGCAATTCCATCCCTGAAAGATATGCTTACTGGAAGAGTTGAACAATCAGCCATTTTCGGTACACCGCTTCTCGAGGTTTCAAACCGTGTAATGCCGGCCTGGCAGTCGAACATTAAACAGATTATGGATTACTTCCTCTCATTAATCTTCCTGATCATTCTAAGCCCTTTTGTTGCTATTCTTGCGATCATGATTAAGCTTTCAGGCTCAGGTCCGGTTATCTATTCGCAGCAGCGCATCGGGAAGAACGGAAAACCTTTTACAATATACAAGCTCAGATCGATGACGTGCGACGCCGAGATGGATGAACCACTGCTTTCAAGCAGCAGCGATGCACGAGTTACAAAGATTGGCAGGGTATTGAGAAGGCACCGGCTTGATGAGATACCAAACCTTATAAACGTTCTGAGGGGAGAGATGTCGCTTGTAGGCCCCAGGCCAGAAAGACAATTCTTTATCGATCAGATCCTGAAAAAAGCACCGCATTACAGGCGGCTCCTGAAGGTAAAGCCGGGGATGACATCATGGGGACAGGTTAAATACGGGTATGCATCAACAGTCGACCAGATGATTCAGAGGCTTGAGTATGACCTTCTTTATATCGAGAATATGAGTCTCCTTATTGATCTGAAGATCATGATCTATACAGGGCTGATAATATTAAACGGGAAAGGCGTCTGAGTAAAAAGAGGTGATGGGGAGATGGGGAGAGTTGGAAGATTTCAGGAGAGACGGAAGGTCTTAATTGGAAGATAGACTGAACCCGAAGGCTGCAGAATACTCTCATAATAGATGACCTCAGCTACATTGACATCCTGAAATTTATAATCTCCGTATCTGCTAAAAAGTTCTTCAAGGGTATGCTTGTTTTTTATCCGTTTTAATCTGCCCAGCGTCAGGTGCGGTCTGAATTCCCGCTCTTCAGTATCCACGCCAAGACCGTCCAGCCCCGACTTGATTATACTGAAAAGGTCGCTGAGTTTTTCTGAATTTTCAATACCCGCCCATATCACCCGGGCATCGTTCAGGCTCCTGAAAAAACCAAGTCCGGAGATTCTGAATTCAAAGCGGTTGACCTTAGCGCAGATCTGTCTGAGCATATTGGAAACCTCTTTTATGGTATCTTCCGATGTGTCGCCAAGAAAGGCAAGGGTAACATGCATTTTATAAATGTCGGCCCACCTGACAGAACTGTCTTTGAGACTATCTTTCATTATCCCAAAAGCCCCGGAAGTTTCATCACCGGCTTCTACCTTAATTGCGATAAATGTTCTTTTCATAAACTTTACCGTAAATTTCGTAATTTTATAACATATTTTAATGTTGAAACAAAGAATAAACAGATATGAGGTTTGCAGTTGTTCTTGCAGGTTGCGGGGTACATGATGGGGCTGAAATTCACGAGGCAGTACTGACCCTGCTCGCGATATCAAACAACGGGGGCACATACCAGGTCTTTGCCCCGAATGTGATGCAACATCATGTGATAAATCATATTACCGGAGAGGTAATGAAGGAGTCCCGCAATGTTCTTATAGAGTCTGCAAGGATCGCGCGCGGTAACATTAAGGCTCTTCTTGAATACAGGAGCTCTGACTTCGACGCTATTATTTTTCCGGGTGGTTTCGGGGTTGCAAAGAACCTTTGCTCATATGCTTTTGACGGAACAGATATGAAGATCGACAGGGTAGTTGAGAAAGCAGTAAGGGATACATATGCCGCCGGAAAGCCCATTGGTGCACTATGCATATCTCCTGTGCTTATTACAAAAATTCTTGGGCAGGTTGAGGTTACTATAGGGAATGATAAGTCAGCTGCGTCGGATATCAAAGCTATGGGTGGCGATCATAAGGAGATTAAGAGCGGTGAGATCTGGATCGACAGGAAAAATAGGATTGTCACATCCCCCTGCTATATGCTCGATGCAACAATTTCTGAGATCGCCTCAGGGGCAGATAAAACAGTCAGAGCACTTATTTCGCTTGCAAGTTAATTTCACAGCCGGCCGGCGTCTATCTCCTGGATTATCTTTTCGATAACGGCGTCACCGCCATAAGGATCATATTCGTCTTTCAGGTTTGTTCCGAAAATCCGGGCTATTCCCTGCCAGAAGGCGGCCGTTATCTTGCCGCGATATTCCCTTATAAGATCATATGATGTATTCTCGGTCTCCCTGTCGATAAGCTTGATCAGGATCCTTCCCTGCGTTATTGTCATCTCCTGCATATCTCCCTCATAATCCTTAAATATCTGCTTCTCGAACTGCCTGATATAGTCTTTCCTCTCCTTATCGCTCTTCATCGCTTCCAGCTTTGAGTTCACATCATTTAGCTTCTTCCTTACAAGAAGTGCGTAGGGATAGACCCGCTTCACATTGTAAACGAGCCTTTCATATTTCCAGTACTGAAAAGTTGCTGAGGGTTTTCTCTTTCCGACAATAAGGACCTCCTTTATCTCAATCTCCGGCAGGGTCTCACCATTCCTGTCAACTTTCTGCAGAACATAAAACCTGTCGGGAAGAGAGTCTGTCTTGTGACGCAGGGTATCTTTCTGCCCGGCTGCGGTTGATCCGGCAATCAGTATTAATGATATCGAAACGGTAAGTTTCAATCTTTTCGCTTTTATGCAAAATTATCAAATAATAGTCTACCTGAAACAACTAAATATTTACGTCAAAATTGCCTGCCCTTTTTAATATTTTAACCGGATAACCGGGCATAAATTGATCCAAATGGATAACTTTGTTAAAAGTCCGTCCATGAAATTGAATCCGGAAGATCTTGACGATCAGAGCAAATACAGGCACATGCTTACACTTCCATACAGTGAGATAGCCTCATTTGTCATTGATTATATCAGTAGAAGAACAGGTCTGATGGTCTTTTTCTGGGCATTCTGCCTTGTTGCATTCGGGCTCGCAATGACAATAAGGATAAATGTGGGTCATGTTTTTGAGTTCAGAAGAATATTCCACCATACTCTTCTCGGGCTGATAGTATTTCCCATTTTGATTATTCCGCTGCATGAATTCCTGCATATTATTCCCTACTTTCTTACCGGGGCAAGGAGGATCAGGGTTGGAGCCGATATTAAACAGTTCATATTCTATGTAACTGCACACAGGTACGTTGCTTCTCCGCAACAGTTCAGGCTGGTTGCCATATTTCCGTTTATGGTTGTGACTCTTGGCCTGCTCTTCCTTGCACTTGCACTCCCGGGGTTGTGGAAATGGAGTATCTCGCTTCTGATATTTGTCCATGCGACAATGTGTGCCGGCGATTTTGCGATGCTTAATTACTATCATATAAACAGGCACAGGAAGATCTACTCGTGGGATGATGCTGATCGCATGGAGGCGTATTTCTACGAAGAGATATAAAAAATTTACCAAGCCGTAACGCAGAGTTAATACGGAGTAACAAAGCTTTAATCTGTTTATAATATTCCGTGAAACTCTGTAATCACTCCGTGCAACTCCGTGGTTAAGTTCTTCTTTTAAAGTTAAAGTGAAGGATACCTATTCCTGAACTTCGTTTTTAAAATGGCACCTCTTGCCAGATGCTGTTTTCTACGTAAATTTGCATTGAACTCCAACAGTGTTAATTATAAAAGGTTACAGATTTTTCTTTTTCAGTAATGAAAGAAAAGGACCGATACATATTCATTTGAGAAGATAGAAAAGTATGCAAAATTCTGGCTTGATCCCCTATTTGTTGCAGTCAATTATGGCTTCATCAGCAGGGAATTGAGAGATCAGTGAACTTATTGATGCAAATGAAATCCTGATTAGGGAGAAATGGAATGAGCACTATAGTAAATAAATCGGAAAATATCCTGTCCTTAAAGGTGTGGTTCAGCAAGGATATGCTTTACGTACTTCTTGGGGGTGTAAATAATTTTGTGTAATTAAATTGGTAGCTGCATTCAATAAGGCAACCTATGGTTTGCTTATCCTCCTGATCAAGATTGAGAATAAGCTCCATTTGCTGATCACCAGTTTTTTAGTTACCTTTGTATAAGTATGCCAACAGTATTAAATATAAATGGTTACAGATTTTTTTCTTCAGCAATGAAAGAAATGAACCAATACACATTCATATTGAAAAGGCAGAAAAGTATGCAAAGTTCTGGATAGATCCTCTTTTCGTAGCTGTAAATTATGGTTTTACAAGTAGGGAATTAAGAGATATCAGTGAGTTAATTGATAAAAATGAAACGCTTATAAGGGATAAATGGAATGAGCACTTTGGCAAATAAATCAGAAAATGTCCTTGCAACCAAGGTCTGGTTCACCAAGGACATGCTTTATGTCCTTCTTCAGGATGGAAGAGAAGTTGGTGTCCCTTTATTATGGTTTCCAAGACTAAGAAAAGCCAGTGAAGATCAGCTTAAAGATTGGCGCTTTATTGGTAATGGAATAGGAATTCATTGGGAAAGTATTGATGAGGATATATCTATACCCGCATTACTCTAATCCTAAATAAAGCCCGCAAAAGAACAAGACAGCGGTCCTGAGAATGAAAAATTTCTTTCAGAGTGTATTTTCCAAATCCTATAGATGATTCGAATGATATTTCTCAAGAATTTTAAAATAATTCTCAATTATTATATTCTGAATTCCATTAAAACTAATTATAATCCTGATCCATTTTCATTAATTATAATGTAGTTTTAGTTCTTTGTAATTTACGCTATTGCTGGATAGGTGGAGTTCCAATTCCAAATTATCTCAAGGCCTATTGTATGAATACGGCGCAAGGTTCTATGATGCGCAGATCGGAAGGTGGAATGTACCAGATCCTT
>JBBIIS010000051.1:0-18870 GCA_037446375.1 Bacteroidota bacterium
TTGCCTGCCTTTTCAGTCTCCCTTAGTTTTTCAATGGTTGTGAATCCCATTTTCCTCAGAGGATCGATCCACTCTTCAGGAATTCCAAGCGCGAGATACTCCTCTTTGGTACTTTCCGCTTTAGGCTTGTTGATAAGAGGCTTCATCTGAGGGAAGAAAAGAACATCCTGAATAGAGGGCTGGTTTGTCATAAGCATTGTAAGCCTGTCTATCCCCATGCCCATTCCGGAAGTTGGCGGCATGCCGTATTCGAGAGCTCTTACGAAATCCTGGTCAATGAACATGGCTTCATCATCACCCTTCTGCGAAAGTAAAAGCTGGTACTGGAACCTGTTCATCTGGTCTATCGGATCGTTAAGTTCAGAATAAGCATTAGCAATCTCCTTGCAGTTGATGAAGAGCTCAAAACGCTCTGTCAGTCCTGGTTTGCTTCTGTGCATCTTTGTCAATGGAGATGTTTCGGTGGGGTAATCGATGATGAAAGTAGGCTGTACCAGGCTGTGCTCACACTTCTCGGAGAATATAGCATCTATCAGCTTCCCTTTTCCCATAGCCGGATCGTGCTCAATGTCAAGCTTGTCGCATACCTTCCTGAGCTCAGCTTCATCCAATCCCGATATATCGAGACCCGTATTCTCCTTTATTGAATCGAGCATGCTTATCCTCTTGTATGGAGGTTTCAGGTCTATGACTTTGTCGCCATATTCAAGCTCGGCTTTCCCATGGAGGTCCAGGGCAACCTTATATATGATATCCTCGGTGAAGGTCATCATCCAGTTATAATCCTTGTATGCGATATATATCTCCATGACGGTGAATTCCGGGTTATGAGTCCTGTCCATTCCTTCATTGCGAAAGTCTTTCGCAAACTCATAGACCCCTTCGTAGCCCCCGACGATAAGTCTTTTCAGATAGAGCTCATTTGCTATTCTCAGGTAGAGAGGAATATCGAGGGCATTATGATGTGTCATAAAAGGCCTGGCAGTCGCCCCTCCGGGAATTGGCTGAAGGATAGGAGTCTCAACCTCAAGATAGCCTTTTGAGTTGAAGAGTTCCCGCATTGACTGGAGCAGTTGTGTCCGCTTCCTGAAAATGTCGCGCACATGAGGGTTTACAATAAGGTCGACATATCTTTGGCGATAGCGCATCTCCGGATCAGTGACAGCATCAAACAGGATCCCATCCTTTTCCTTTACAACAGGAAGGGGATGGATGGATTTGCATAAAAGTGTAAACTCCTTCACATGAACAGTCGTTTCTCCCATCTGGGTTATGAAGACAAATCCCTTTATGCCGATTATATCGCCGATATCAAGCAGATGCTTGAAAAGCGTGTTGTAGAGGGTTTTATCCTCACCAGGGCAAATATCGTCACGACGGAAATAGAGCTGTATACGGCCCGATGAGTCCATCAGCTCAGCAAATGAGGCATTACCCATTATCCTTCTGCTCATTATCCTACCGGCAAGACAAACATCCTGATAATTGTTTTTTTCAGCTGAAAAGCTGTTAAGGATATCGCTTGCAAAGGCATTTGTTTTGTACTCTGCTGCAGGGTATGGATTTATTCCCAGTTTTCTGATATCATCAAGTGCCTGACGTCTTATATGTTCCTGTTCGCTTAAGCTCATTTATAATCTGATTTAAAAATTTTTGCAAATATAGAAAAATCCTGATTCCGGGTGCGTCGTGGACTTCAGCCTTTTAATCTTCTGATCTCTTCATCAAATTTTTCACTAATAAGCTTTGTTATCGGGCCGGGAGTGCCGGCGCCTATTGAATTTCCTCCAAGGTCAAGGACAGGAGTAACTTCCGAGGAGGTATTTGTTATAAAGGACTCGCTGGCAAATCTCAATCGGTTCTCGGGCAAAGCTTCCTCCCTGATTTTAATTCCGTTTTCTTCTGCTATTCTCAAAATGTTTTTTCTTGTAACACCTGAGAGGACAAAATTCGATTCGGGATGAGTAAAAAGACATTTGTCAACAACGAAGAAGATATTGGAGCGGGTACCTTCCGTGATCATAGAGTTTCTTACAAAAATACACTCCTTAAGACCGTTAACGCTTGCCTCCTGGAAACTTATTGTATTGGCTAGCAATGCAATCGATTTGATATCGCATCGGCCCCATCTGATGTCTTCTTTCAGCATTACTTTAATTCCTGTGCGCCTTGCCTCCGTGTCGGGCTCAAACGTAAATGCGTATGCATAAACTGTGGGATTTACATCGGGTGAAGGAAAGCCATGTGAGCGCGGTGCAACTCCTCTGGTAACCTGCAGATAAATCATAGCATTCCTGTCAGCGAGTTCGTTTCTTTTTATAAGCTCTTCTGAAACGGAGGGAAACAGATCCGAATCAGGCCAGTTGATTCTCAGTTCCCTCATACTTCTTCTTAGCCTGGCAAGATGCCCGGGCATATCGTAGAAAAAGCCCTGATACCATCTGGCAACTTCATAAACCCCGTCGGCCAGAAGAAAGCCCCTGTCGTCGGGATTGATTGAGATCTCGCTCTTTGGAACAAATTTCCCGTTAAAATATGCAATATTCATTTTTTGTTTTATTATACACAAAGGCATGAGCGGAGGAAGTAAGCCGCGCAGTGGATCAGTGTGCTTCTGGTTTAAAAATTTCTGTTTTATAATCTATTCCCTTTCTGGCTTCTTCCGGTGATCTGGCATTTCCGGTGGCATACTGAACAAACATCGATGCGCCCAGAACTGTTGTCTCTGATCTGTCTGTTATTTTCAGAGGCACTCCTGAATAGTCGGCTCTGAGCTGATTCCAAAGCCTGTTTTTTGAACCGCCGCCTACACAAAGGATCGTATCGGACCTGAATCCACCTGCTTTCTCAAGTGCATCCATTCCCTTTTTAAGTCTCACTGAGAGCGACTCCAGCATTGCCCTGTAAATCTCATCACGGGTTGTATCCATTGTCAGGCCTAGTATCTGCCCTCCCGGTTTCCCTTTAAGCTCTTCATAAAATCCGGGATTTACAGTTACTCCGCGGCTGCCGGAGGGCACTTCTAAAGCGCCGCTTATCATAGTTTCATAAGGGTTCTCTTTTACGTCGTGGTATAATGTTTTTCTTGCCCATTCAAGCATTCCTGATGCTATCCATTGATTTCCGATATTGTAAAGGCCCGGTCTGGCATCAAGTTCTGTCGTAATTCCCATTTCAAGCTGCTCTTTCCCTGATTTATATCCCTGGGAGCGGACCATAAGTATTTCCCATGTTCCTGAACTAAGTACGGGCTGATTAACCTCAGCGCCTGAACCGAAAACTGCAAACTGTGTATCATGTCCTGTTGCTATTACCGGTAATCCGGCAGGCAGTCCGGTATCTGCAGAAGCTTTAGTACTTACCATTCCGGTAATTGTTCCCGGCTCAACGGGAGCACCCATTTTATCTTCAGGAAACCCTATCCTGCCAAGAATGTTTTTTGAATAGGTCCTCGAAGAGAGACTCGTGACCATTGAAGTTCCGGCCATTGTAGTATCATTTACCATCTCACCTGTAAGAAAGAACGAGAAGATCGACGGGATGAAAAGGAAGATCTTCGATTTTTCTACGAGGGCCGGTTTGTTCTCAGCAAGCCAGATGAGCTTATTTATTGTATTGAAATTGAATGGAAGGACTCCGGCATCACCGTAAAGATCTTTAAGCGGAATGTATTTATCTATGTCTGCCATCACACTTGTGGTCCTTTCGCATTGCCATGAGATAACAGGATAAAGCATAGCGCCAGAAGAGTCAAAGAGTGCTCCGTCTACTCCGAATGCTGTAATTGTGACGCCGATAATATTCTCTTTTCTGATACTGCCAGTCACTTTCCGGCTTGCCAGGCACATTTTATTCCAGATCTCATTAACATCCCAGATCTTACCGACCGGATAGAAAGGATCGGGCCGGGTATTGTTCTGATATGATTCAGAGGCAAGAATATCTCCCTTGCTGTCAACTGCGATAACCCTCACATTTGTAGCACCGCAGTCAAAAACTATTGCAATATCAGCTGATGGCATATGTAAAAGTAAGCTTTATTTCAGAAAGTACCGTAAATTGAATACTTCTCTGTGTTGCAATAAATTGAAGAATAGAGGTAAAGTCCGGGTACATTTGTCTCCATCTTCCGCTCGAGGTGAAGTACCGGCTCACGATTTTTTATCCTGAGGAACCTGCTGATCTTTGATGAGGCCTGGATTGCCTTTAATCTTTGTTCTCCTCCTTTTATTTCAATATGATAGCCGTCTCTTAATATCTGAAAAAGCGATTTGTCCTCAAACTGCCGTGAAGTAATTCTTGGCAGGTTGATGTTTGCTATGTAGCTGATATCGTAAAATATAGGTTTTCCTTCAAGGAGCCTGAGTCTCTCAATGTACACACAGCCTGATTCCATCTCAAGATCCGAAAGCGGGAACATGAAATTTTCATCCCATGGCTGTATATTCGGTTTTGTGATTATTCTTGTCCTCAGGTCAGCAGAGCCGACAGCCGAGGTGGTCCCTGATATTGAAAGGATCCCGATCTCCCTGCGCTGATGGTGCACTATACTTCCCTTTCCCTGGCGCTTTATTATGAGCCCTTCATTTGCAAGGGCAGCGAGCGACTGCCTGACAGTCGGACGAGTCATACTGTACAATGCGCAGAGCTCATTCTCCGAAGGAAGCAGATCACCCTCCCTGTACACACTATCAAGTATGTGCCTGCGCAGTGTTTCATATAATTTCCGGTATCGGGGCAGTGATTTCATATTATCAGAAGTTACATGTGGACTAAAGTGACAAGAGTTAATTTAGCGACTTTAGTTCACGTTAAGTACTTTTCTACGGTAAATATATAAGATTTTACTTGTAAATACAAGTTATATTATATATTTTTGTATTTCACACGAATTCAGGCTTTAAAGATAAAATTAGTTTAACATATTAGTACAAGTTGATAGTAAATTAATTACCCTGACCCCGGCTCTCACATTTGCAAATGGTGAAGACAGATATCATTTCCCCCCGGGAAACAGGAAAGAGTGTAAATATGCGTATTAAACAGAATTAAGAACTAACAGAGAATTAAATGGCAATACCGGTGGTTTTACCCCGACAGGGGCAGTCGGTCGAGACATGCATAATTACAGCATGGCTGAAGAAAAAGGGAGAGCAGGTAAGCACAGGCGATCTGCTTTTTTCATATGAGACCGATAAGGCAGCATTTGATATGGAATCTCCTGCCGACGGGATACTTCTCGATACTTTTTACAATGAGGGAGATGAAGTGCCAGTGCTGACAAATGTCGCTGTAATAGGAGCCGCAGGGGAGAAAACTGAATCTTTCCGGCAACAGGGATCCGGGACAAAATCAAAGAAAGAGCCTGCTCAGGCCCAGTCTGTAATTGCCGGATCGCCAGTTGTAACAAAAGCTGAAGAAGCACCCTCAGGGGGAAGAATTAAAATATCTCCAAGGGCAAGGATCCTGGCAGCAGAAAAAGGAGTTGACATAAGTAATATAACAGGTTCCGGTCCCGAAGGCAGGATAATTGTAAATGATATAGAAAGTGCCGGACACCCCGCCCCCCGCACCCCGCCCCCAGCGACTGAATTTACAGATCAGCCACTCAGCAATGTGCGAAAAATAATTGCAAAGGCTATGCATTTATCCCTTCAAAGCTCCGCCCAGCTTACACACCATATGAGTGCAGATGTTAGAAAGCTGCTGGAGTTTAGCAAAAGAGTCAAGGAAGGGAATGCCGGATCAGCCGACATTACTCTGAACGATATGGTTTGCTGGTCAGTTGTAAGGGCGCTTAAAAAGTTCCCGGAGATGAACTCGCATCTGCTCGGCGATAAAATAAGATCATTCAGTAATGTCCACCTTGGATTTGCTGTCGATACGCCACGGGGTCTTCTGGTACCAGTTGTAAGAAATGCAGACACCATGGATCTGGAACTTCTTTCAAGGGAATTGAAACGTGCGGCCGAAGCATGCAGGAAAGGAAATATAAGCCCGGAATTGCTTCAAAGCAGCGCTGCTTCTTTCACAATTTCAAACCTTGGAAACTACGGTGTTGAGATATTCACCCCCGTTATAAACCTTCCCCAGTCCGGAATACTTGGCGTCTGTACCATTATGCACCGCCCTGCGGATCTGGGGAACGGTGTCTTCGGATTTATTCCTGTTATGGGGCTTTCGCTCACATACGACCACAGGGCAGTTGATGGCGGACCAGCTACACTGTTTCTAAAGGAGGTTAAGGAAGAGATAGAAAAATTTAATTATACTTTATAGTGTTTTGAACTCTCTGCCCCCTGTGGTACTCAGTGTAACGCAGTGAAAGTTTTTCTTTTGTTACACAGAGAGCCGGAGAGAACCACAGAGATCCACAGAGTAAATTCATGAAAACAAATTAATTAATAAAATGCCAAAGAGTCAGAATATTGATCCGAAAGTAATAAGGAAGCCCGAGTATATTGAATTCGGAAAGATTCCTGTAAACCAGTATAACAAAACCATAGAGCAGGAGAAGAAGATCTATTCAATTGATGATTTTCTGAGGATCTATTGCGATATGGTAATTATAAGGGAGTTTGAAACAATGCTGAACCTTATTAAAACCACTAATGAATATAAGGGAATTTCGTATAACCACCCCGGACCAGCTCATCTTTCAATAGGTCAGGAAGCTGCCTCAGTGGGAATGGCCTACACACTCGGCGTTGAGGATTATATTTTCGGGTCGCACCGGAGCCATGGAGAGATACTCGCGAAAGGTCTCTCGGCGATCAGAAGCCTGGATGGCGATACACTCTACTCGATAATGAAGAACTATTTCGGAGGGAATGCCCTTAAGGTTGTGGAGAAAGGATTTACAGGCAGCGTAAGAGAGCTTGCAACAAGCTTCCTTCTTTACGGAGCCCTTTCAGAGATATTTGCACGCGAAAACGGCTTCAATAAGGGACTGGGAGGATCAATGCATGCATTCTTTACTCCGTTCGGCATATATCCCAATAATGCGATTGTAGGTGGTTCGGGAGATATTTCAGTAGGTGCCGCACTCTACAAAAAGATCAACCGCAAGCCGGGTCTGATCGTCTGCAACATCGGCGACGCATCATCTGCTTGCGGACCAGTATGGGAGGGAATATGCTTTGCAACAATGGATCAGTACAGAACATTATGGGATGATGAATTCAAGGGAGGCCTTCCCCTTATCTTCAATTTCATGAACAACCTTTATGGGATGGGCGGTCAGACATTCGGAGAGACAATGGGATTCGGGATACTTGCAAGAATAGGCGCAGGCGTTAACCCGGAAAGCATGCATGCCGAAAGGGTTGATGGCTATAACCCTCTTGCGGTGATAGATGCATTCAAAAGAAAGAAAAAGATAATTGAGGAGAAAAAAGGTCCTGTCCTTCTGGATACGCTTACATACCGCATAAGCGGTCATTCACCTTCGGACGCTTCTTCCTACAGGTCAAAGGAGGAGATTGATGCCTGGCTCAGGGAGGATTCAATAATAGCCTATGGTAACAGGATTGTTCAGGCAGGAATTGCCGGACCCCAGATGCTTGAAGATATCAGGTCTGAAACAGGCGAACTGATGTCCCGTATTCTAAAGCTTGCTATCGATCCCAAAATATCCCCGCTTATAGATATGTCGGCTAATCCCGGTCTGATAGGATCCATGATGTTCTCGAATGGATCAGTAGAGAAGATGGAGGACAGGAAACCAGATGTCCTGATGCCGATGGAAGAAAATCCGAGGGTGAAATCCCTTAAGGCCAAAGAGAGATTTTTTAAGGACCGGGAGGGCAAGCCCGTATCAAAGGCAAAGCTGTTCCAGCTTCGCGATGGGATATTTGAATCCGTTATTGATCGTTTCTACAAAGATCCCACTCTTGCCGCATGGGGTGAGGAGAACCGCGACTGGGGCGGCGCTTTTGCAGTGTACCGTGGCCTTACGGAAGCCCTTCCTTATCACCGATTGTTCAATTCACCTATATCGGAAGGAGCAATCGTGGGAACGGCAATCGGTTACGGCATGTGCGGAGGAAGGGTCATTGCTGAAATAATGTATTGTGATTTTCTCGGCCGGTCGGGCGATGAGGTTTTTAACCAGCTTCCGAAATGGCAGGCAATGAGCGGCAACATGATTAAAATGCCGGTTGTGATCAGGGTGTCTGTGGGGTCGAAATACGGGGCCCAGCATTCCCAGGACTGGTCGTCGCTTGTAGCACATATTCCCGGATTGAAAGTTGTCTTTCCGGCAACGCCATACGATGCAAAAGGACTTATGAACAGTGCACTTCAGGGTACCGATCCGGTAATCTTCTTTGAAAGCCAGAGGATATATGATAGTGGTGAAATGTTTCACGAAGAGGGTGTTCCGGAAGGATACTACGAGATTGCATTAGGCGAACCGGATATAAAGAGAAAAGGAGATGATCTGACTATTCTTACCATCGGGGCGACATTGTACCCGGCATTAAAAGCCGCAGACACACTCAAGGAAAAATATGGAATCAGTGCAGAAATAATTGATGCAAGGTCACTCGTTCCCTTTAATTACACGCCTGTTATTGAATCAGTTAAAAAGACAGGAAAGATACTGCTGACAAGTGATGCCTCAACCAGAGGCTCGTTCCTTAAAGAGATGGCACAGACAATAACGGAGCTGGCATTCGACTGGCTCGATGCCCCACCTGTTGTTGTAGGTTCAAGAAACTGGATAACTCCCGCCTACGAAATGGAACAGTATTTCTTCCCGCAGCCCGATTGGATGATCGATGCTGTGCATGAAAAGATCACTCCACTGAAAGGGCATATTTCAAAAACTGATTTTTCTTCCGACCTATCGCTCGCTCTTAACAGGGCGGGTGTGTAGTAAAGATTTATATCTTTGAGTATTACATATGAACAAATTCATGAAATACAAGGAGGAAAGGAGAGAGGTTGCCAGGTTTATGAAGCGGCTCTACAGCCATGGTCTTACGACAACATCAGGCGGAAATATAAGCCTGCGTTTATCTGATGATATAATTTTAATGACTCCTTCGGCAACAGATAAGGGCAGGATGAGATGGGACGATGTAGGGATTATGGATTCAAAAGGGGAAAACCTGACACCTCAGCTTAAGCTTTCTATTGAATCAGGAATGCATCTGGCCATTTACAGCAGTAAAAATGTAAATGCCATAGTTCATGCCCATCCGGTCTTTGCCACCTCCTTTACTGCCATGAAGAGAAAAATAAACACCTCCCTGACAGCGGAGGCATGTGCAATACTTGGTGAGCCTGTCTTTGTCCCTTATGCACTTATGGGGACCAAAGAGCTTGCCACAGTTGTATCGGAACAGGTCGGGAGGTCGGACATACTCCTGCTTGAGAACCATGGAATACTTTCGGTTGGAAAAGACCTGCTTCAGGCATTTGATAAGATTGAGGTACTTGAGAATGCTGCAAGGATGACCGTAATTATTGAGATGATGGGTAAGAAAAGTCCTCTTACAGCGGGCAGGATAGATGAGATAAATAGGCTCTTCAGATGATTAAAGGCATCCTCTTTGACATGGATGGTGTCCTCGTCGATTCAGAGGAGTATATATGCAGGGCATCTGTAGAGATGTTCCGTGAGAGAGGCATAAAAGTAATGCCGGAAGATTTCACGCCCTTCGTTGGAATGGGAGAAAACAGGTACATAGGCGGTGTTGCCGGTAAATACGGACTTAAGGTTGATATCGATGCCGTCAAAGCCCGCACCTATGAAATTTATGAAACCCTTGTAGCTGGTAATCTCAGGGCGTTGCCCGGTGCACTTGATTTCATCGGAGGATGCAGGGGCGCTGGATTGCGCCTGGCACTTGCAACAAGCACGGACAGGATTAAGATGGAGATAAACCTGAGGGAGATTGGATTATCCCGGTCGGATTTTGATGCAGTTATAAACGGACTCGAGGTTGAAAATAAAAAGCCTTTTCCCGATATTTACCTTCTGGCAGCTGAACGAATAGGGCTAAGACCTTCAGAGTGTCTTGTCGCCGAGGATGCCGTGAGCGGCGTCAGGGCAGCAAAGGCGGCTGGATGCAAATGCCTTGCACTTCTTACAACATTCACTGCCCCGGAGCTAAGCGAAGCTGACTGGATATGTAACACACTGGCAGATGTTCCACCCGAAGCACTTGCCTGGTAAAGAGAGATATTATGGAAAAGAATTTTCTGTCAGGATTCCCCGGATATGCGGAGATCACATCTATTGATCCTGTAGAGCCTGGCTCTTATGTTTTTGAAGCGAACGGTCATATCCACACACCATATTCTTTCAGCGCATTTGAAGATCTTGATACAGTTTTCAGGATGGCAAAAGAGGAAAGGATTGATGTCCTTGGGATAAACGACTTTTATGTTACGGATGGTTATGAGGAGTTTCAAAAGGGATGCATATCAAACAATATTTTTCCTCTTTTTAATATTGAATTCATTGGCTTGCTGAAAGAAGAACAGTCTAAAGGCATCCGGATAAATGATCCGAATAATCCCGGAAGGATTTATTTCTGCGGCAAGGGTCTCGATTTTCCTTTTCACCTCAGGGATGAGAATCTAAGTCTGCTTTCAGGAGTTAAGGTAGAATCTCAATGCCAGCTAAGGGCTATGGTATCAAAGCTGAACAGCATTATTGCTGAGGGAGGCTCAACGCTATCCCTCGATTTTGATCAGATCAGAAAAAGCTTTGCAAAGGAGCTTGTAAGAGAACGTCACATTGCAAAAGCTGTAAGGCATCTTGCCACTGATAACTTTTCAAAGGATGAGGACAGGATGGCATTTATCGAATCTTTATATGGAGGAAAAAGATCCAGGCAGGGCTTTGCGGATGCCGCTGCCCTTGAAAATGAAATAAGATCAAATATTCTCAAGGCAGGTGGTACGGCATTTGTCGAGGAGGATGAAAGATCATTTCTTCCGCTTGGAGCTATCAAGGAGATCATTCTTGATGCCGGGGGCATACCCTGTTATCCGGTACTGCTTGATGATCCTTCAGGAAAATTCACCGAATTTGAAGGCAGTTTTGACATGCTGTGCGACTCATTAACCTCATTGGGAGTGGGTTGCATCGAGCTTATTCCAGGCAGGAATTCACTTGGCATATTATCAGATTTTGTCAGTTTCTTCGATGACAGGAATTTTATTATAACATTCGGAACTGAACATAATACGCCCAAAATGATTCCCCTTACTGTAACGGCCAGAGATGGAAGGGATCTTACCTGGAAACTCGAGGATGTTAACAGGAGAGGAGTATGCGCTATTGCCGCTCATCAATACTTCCATGCCCGGAATATGGAAGGATATACCGATGCCGCCGGAAAGCCAAGAAAGGATAAGAAAAAAGAATTTGAGGCTGCGGGCCAGGCTGTAATTGAATTTTATCTCAGAGACAGACAGATATGAAAAAGGAAATTTCAGAGCTATTGCACATTTCTGACTTCTATGGCAGTAAAAAGGACTTTGTTATCGCGGGTGGCGGAAATACTTCATTTAAGGATGAACATACCATCTGGATAAAAGCCAGCGGCTCCTCATTGTCCGGGCTGGGGGAGGATGATCTCGTTGCCCTGGGCAGGGAGCAGCTGAAGGTAATTGCACTCAAAAAATACTCTGATGATCCAATGCAGAGAGAGGAGGAGGTTAAGACTGACCTTTTCAAGGCTATCCTTGATCCTGGGAAAGGAAAGCGGCCCTCAGTTGAGACCTCCCTTCATGATCTTCTGAATTTCAGGTTCGTTGTCCATCTGCATCCTGCAATAATTAATGGTATACTCTGCAGCAGGAGTGCAAAAACAGTCATAATCCAGATGTTCGGAGAAGATGGACTTTTTGTACCATATATTGATCCGGGCTATACTCTTTTCAAAAAGCTCGAATGGGAGATCGGAAAATACAGGGAAAAGCATAATTGTGACCCGGCAATTGTCTTCCTAGAGAACCATGGCGTATTTGTTGGAGCCGATTCCATTGATGGGATAAAGACAATTTACGATGAGATAACCGGTAAGGCACGAGAGGTGATAACAGCTGATCCCGACATTGAACCTCTGCCATATAACCCTTCGCTTAACAGGGTTCTCCCGGCAATCAGAATGCTTCTTTCGGATGGACAACCCGGGGTAATAAGATTCAGGCATAACAAGCTACTGGCTGCCTATTATAAAAATCAGCAGGAGTTCCAGAAAATATCTCACCCCCTCACTCCCGATACAATTGTCTATTGCAAGTACAGGTATCTCTATGTAGAGCATTCTTCAACTCCCGAGAGAATACTTGAATCTTTCCGCGGGCAGCTCGAGCGCTTTGAAAAGGAGTATGAATTCCGTCCTAAAGTTATCCTTATCAAGGACCTGGGTCTCTTTGCTGTTGATGAGAGCGTAAATTCAGCTGAGACTGTTCTTGACGTTTTTGAGGACCTCGTCAGGATATGCCATTATGCCTCTTTCTTCGGTGGAACTAAGCTTCTTACACCAGAGCAGGTGTCATTCATCGACAGGTGGGAGGTTGAGAACTACAGGCGTAAGGTTGCAAAGGCTTCCCAGGGCTCTAACATGCTGAAGAATAAAATTGCGATTGTTACAGGAGGCGCCCAGGGTTTCGGCGCGGGTATTGCCCAATCGCTTCACGAAAAGCTTGTTAATGTCGTTGTAGCGGATATAAATGAAGATCAGGGCAAAGCATTTGCTTCATCGCTTAACAAGGGCGGATCTTCAAATCTTGCTGTCTTTGTCCATACCGATGTCTCTGATCCCGAATCGGTGAAAGACCTTGTTTCGGCTGCGGTCATGGAGTTCGGCGGGCTTGATATAATGATCAGCAATGCCGGTGTTCTGAGGGCAGGCGGGCTCGAAGAAATGGAACCCGATGTTTTTGCAAAGACAACAGCAATAAATTATAGCGGATATTTTCACTGCGCTAAGTATTCAGCCGAGGTGATGAAGATCCAGAATGCTGAAAGGCAGGGATATTTTTCTGACATAATTCAGATCAATTCAAAATCCGGACTCAGAGGCAGTAACCGTAACTTCGCCTACGCCGGTGCCAAATTCGGCGGTATAGGTCTTACACAGAGCTTTGCCCTTGAGCTGGCTCCTGACAGAATAAAGGTGAACTCTATATGTCCGGGAAACTTTTATGAGGGTCCGCTCTGGTCCGATCCTGCAAACGGGCTTTTTGTACAATATCTTAAAACCGGCAAAGTGCCTGGCGCAAAAACAATCGAGGATGTGAAGCTGTTCTATGAACAGCAGGTACCGATGAGAAGAGGCTGCAGGCTAGAGGATGTTATGAAGGCGATCTGCTATGTGATCGGACAGGAGTATGAAACCGGACAGGCAATACCGGTGACAGGTGGACAGGTTATGTTGGGGTGAGACAAAAGTCAAAAGATAAAAGTCAAAAGATAAAAGCAGGGAGAGATAAAATGAAAACCAAGGCTGTACGCATTTACGGGAAGATGGACCTCAGACTCGAGGAATTTGAGCTGCCGCCGCTAAGAGATGATGAGATCCTTGCGCATGTCATAACGGACAGTATTTGCATGTCGTCGCACAAAGCTGCCCTTCAGGGAGCCGGACACAAAAGGGTACCGGATGATATTCATATAAACCCCACCATAATCGGACATGAATTTGCAGGTGTTATTATTAATGTCGGTGAAAAGTGGCAGGGTAAGTTCCATAAAGGCCAGAAGTTTTCTATTCAACCGGCAATGGCTCATACCGGGACATTAAATGCGCCCGGCTATTCTTACAGGTATATTGGCGGAGATGCAACTTATATAATAATTCCCGACCTTGTAATGGAGGCTGGCTGTCTTCTTCCATACGATGGGGAGGCATTTTTCCCGGCATCACTCTCAGAGCCTATGTCATGCATTGTAGGGGCATTTCATGCAAGCTATCATGTGCCGGCAGGGACATATATCCATGAGATGGGTATCAGAAAGGGTGGAAGGATGGCGATCCTCGCCGGAACAGGTCCGATGGGGCTGGGTGCTATTGACTATGCTCTTCACTGCGACAGGGCACCATCGGTGCTTGTTGTTACTGATGTTGATGAGAAGCGTCTCTCGAGAGCTGAATTGCTTTTCACTCCTGAAAATGCCTTAAAGTATGGCGTGAAGCTGATTTTTGTGAATACTTCAGAGGCAAAAGATCCGGCTGCACATCTTAGAAGTCTCACCGGAAACAGGGGGTTTGATGATGTCTTTGTATTTGCCCCGGTGAAGGAGGTTGTTGAGCAGGCCGATTCTATCCTCGCCTTTGACGGATGCCTGAACTTTTTCGCAGGCCCGGGGAAAACTGATTTCAGGGCGGAGATAAATTTTTATAATGTCCATTATTCATTTACTCATATTATTGGGACCTCAGGCGGTAACACAGGCGATATGACAGAGTCGCTTGAAATGATGTCATCAGGAAAGATAAATCCGGCTGTTATGATAACTCACGTTGGAGGGCTTGATTCTGTAATAGATACAACTTTGAGACTGCCTCATATACCAGGTGGCAAGAAGCTTATCTATACTAACATCTCGATGCCTCTTGTTGCTCTGACCGACCTTGAAAAGCTTGGTGCTTCGAACCACTTTTTTAAAGGTCTGAATGAAATAGTTGCAGCAAACAACTATATATGGAATACTCAGGCTGAACGGTACCTGCTGGCAAATTCGGTATCGATATAGTTATCGAAGCTCATACAGACATTTGAAGCAAAATCGACAGCCGTAGAAACAATTTTCTCCCACTCTTTCATTCCGAGAGAAGATATATCCTTTGCCTTAAAGCCTCCCCGGTAAAATGATGCTATCAGGCCTGCATTAAAATTATCACCGGCCCCGATAGTGCTTACCGGAGATATCTTCCTTACCGGGAAATCGGCATTAAATGTCTTGGTCCTGACGCATACCTGTTTTGAGCTCGCCGTATATACGAGTGCCTGGACATGATCCTTCACAATATCCCATCCCCTGTCGGCATCGGGAGCGGCAAATATATTCATCAGATCCTCGTCGGAGGCTCTCATTACACTGACCTTTTCAAGGTTTTCCATAATTAGAGGCTTATGCTCTTCAAGTTCACCGGCATGTGCCTTCCTGAAGTTGGGGTCGTATATTATGAAAGCACCGTTATCGCGTGCGGAGCTTACTATCTTCATGAAATTCGGACGTATCTCCTTTGTTACCGAATATATCGACCCATAGAGAAGAAAATCGGTTTCATTTATTTCAGGCATTTTTATATCGAGCCTGTTCCCGGGATAGTTCTTGTAAAATGTATAATGCGCATCATTCTTCTCATCAAGGAAAGCTAGGGCAAGGGCAGTCTTACCGTTATCAAAGCGGAAAACGAAGCTTGTATCCACACCATTCGCTTCAAGGAATGTGCCGATCAGCTTTCCTGCATCATCGCTGCCATATTCCGTAATAAGGGCAGCAGGAAGACCAATACGGCCCACTGAGATCATCGTGTTAAGCATCGCCCCGCCTGCCTTCGCGGCCCTGGGTTGCCCGTTCTGAAAAATAATATCAACGAGTGATTCACCGATAGCGTAGATCCTTTTCATATAAATAATATTTCAAATTATCCTAAGCGGTGTTTATGATATCCTGAGTGACCTTAGTGGTTAATTCTTTCACCGCGATGGACACAAAATCTATCACAAAGTAGCACAAAGGAAAATAAATTGCAATCAAAAACTGAAGATATCGCCTCTCAGCAGAAATATAACTTTACAATCTATTCACCAAATAATAATACTTTTGTTTACCTAATTGTTCATGTATGAAATCGATGATGCTTACCGGGATACGACAGATGGAGATGGCTGAAGTGCCTGAACCTTCAATTTTAAGGCCAGACGATGTTAAGATCAGGATGCTCGCTGTTGGTGTGTGCGGATCAGATATCCATTATTATACAAACGGGAAGATCGGCTCGCAGGTTGTTGAGTATCCCTTTCCTGTAGGCCATGAAGGGGCGGGGGTTGTTGTTGAAACCGGAGGCTCAGTAAGGAAGATCAAGCCTGGTGATATAATTGCAATAGAACCTGCAATGCCTTGCGGCAAATGTGATCAGTGCCTGTCGGGCAGGCCGAATACATGCAGGAAACTCTTATTTCTTGGCTGCCCTGGGCAGGCAGAAGGGTGTCTTAAAGAGTATATCGTGATGCCTGAAAGCAACTGCTTCCTCCTGAAAGGAGGACTGAATGCAGACCATGGCGCTATTTCAGAGCCTCTTGCGATCGGAGTTTATGCAGCCGGGAGATCTGCTCCGCTTAAAGGCAGGAATGCAGGCATCCTGGGGTTTGGTCCGATCGGGATGAGCGTGCTGCTTGCTGCAAAGGCTGAAGGAGTTGAAAGGATATATGTTACCGATAAGATCGACTCACGGCTTGCGATTGCAAAGAAAGCAGGAGCTGCTTCTGTATTTAATCCACTCACGGATGACATCGTAAAAAATATTCTTGAGTTGGAACCCCTGGGTCTTGACGTTGTTTTTGAATGTTGCGGGGAGCAGGATGCCTTCGACCAGGGAATTGATATTCTCAAGCCGGGAAACACTCTTATGGTTGCCGGCATACCCGAGTTTGACAGCTGGAGTATGAGTGCCGACAAGACAAGGAGGAGAGAGATAACTGTCAGGTTTGTGAGGCGACAGGCTGATTGCACCGGAAAGGCACTTGATATGATGATGAATTCAATAATTGATGTTTCGGGTATGATAACTCACAGATTTCCCTTCACAAGAGCCAAAGATGCCTTCGACCTGGTGGCCGATTATGGAGATGGAGTAATGAAGGCGCTAATCGACTTTTGAAAAGACAAAAGGGAAGAATTGAAAACCAGCAAGAACCAGTAAATTTAATGAAGAAGCAACTTTTAATCCTGTTTATCCTGATCCCGGCGTCCCTGCTCTCACAGAGCGGGAATAAGTTCAGTGTCTGTTACAGGCAGAACAAGTCATATTCAAGCGCAACAATTACTTCATCCGATATTAAAATTGATATTCTGGGCGATCAGAAAACAATTGACAGGATGAAACAGAACGGCATGACAATACCTACTGTCATTCATCTTACAAATTCAAGGCAGACATCAGTTAAAACCGGAGCAGTTAATTCTGCAGGTGCGATCCCTGTAAGATTGGATTATATAACAGACGGATCATCTTCAAAAGTTAATGACAGGCCTTTTGAGAAAACGGGCCCGCTGGCGGGGATGTCGGTATATGCACTTTATTCTGACAGGAACCAATTTCTTCTCGATTCAATAAAAAACAACAATCTCGAAAAGGATAAGAAATCAAAGGTCCTGAAAGATCTGGATATGTCCCTTAATCAGATTGTTTTTCCCGATAAGGTCCTTAAAATAGGGGATCAGTTTACACAATACATACCAATGGAGATCCCGGTCTCGGGCATTAAGCCTGTTGGGGTAACTATGGTGCTGATCTATACCCTTGTTGATACACTGAATTCTATGGCTCATTTTATAATAATGGAAAAGATCCAATCACCGGAAACAGATCCTCAAACCAAGATTGAATTGCATGGATCAGGTTCAGGGAGTGCTTATTATGACATCAGGAATAACTTCGTACTGAGCCATCTTACGAACTCAGACATCAACATAAGGGTATTTTCACCCGGCATGACAATGCTTGTGAATATGAGTACAAGAATAGAACAGACAAACAAAGTTGAATGAAATCTATGATATAAGGTGGGAGATCAAATGGCATTAAGGCCTGAAAAGGGAATAAAAAAAAAGCGCATCAGCATTCGCCGTTTGCGCTTTCTTTATTTATAAACACTGCTGTCCTTCTGAATATTAAAATATTACGATGAGTTACACGGAAGGGCACATAGAAAACCAGTGTCATTAAATTATTTCAATCCCGTGAGAAAAGCCATAGAGGCCCCGGCAATCAGGAATATTATCAGATAGACTGCAAGCAGGATTATTACAAGGATGCCCAGGTATTTCCAATACGACTTAATGTTTTTGAAGGCAAGAGTCATCTCATTTGCGTCGAGGGTCGAAACTGCCCTTTTTGCATGTTGAGAGAACTTAAGCAGATAGAAATAGGGAAAAAAGGAGATAACGGCAATAATAAGGAACATGATAATTAACATAATGCTTGCCATTCCTCCTGCGGCTCCCAGTGACCCCATCCCCTCCATGCCTTCCATTCCCGACATACCCGAGGCAAGTTTTCTTACAAAGGTAACCGCGACAAGACCTCCTACAAGCATCAGTCCCAGAATGACGAAACCAAGAATTGCAAAGAACATAGTCCATTTGCGGGTGGTGTCAAAATAGCCGAGAGCCTCCTGGCCTATTTCAACTTTTTTGTTCTCAAGAGAATTTTCCATAGATCAGTTTTTAAGTTAATTATAGTCTAATTGGATTCGAATTTCAGGCTGTCAGGATATTATATTGTATTATTAAATCATATTTTAATGTGAACAATATATCAATTAAATTACAATCCTATCTGTATAAGGGTCCGTATGTCTGGCATGCCCTGTAATCTGCTCCCTCTTTATCCATACCAAAGGCATTCCATGAACTGGGACGGAAGATCTTGTCAGGGGAAACGTTATGCATGCATACCGGAATTCTAAGCAGAGATGCGAGAGTGATCAGTTCAGCTCCGATATGTCCGTAGCTTGATGAACAGTGATTTGCTCCCCAGTTGGCCATTACACTGTAAACATCTGTGAACGGACCTGAACCGGTAAGTCTTGGTGCAAACCATGTTGTTGGCCATGTCGGACTTGTCCTGTCAGTCAGTATTTTATTCATCTTATCCGGGAGCTCCACAGTAA